>JAQCJC010000077.1 GCA_027593245.1 Bacteroidota bacterium
CAAATTGATACGACCGGGGGATTTAACAACAACGTTTTGTGATTTGAACATGAATTAAATGATTTTTATAAAACTATGCTATAAAATCGAATTAATTTTTTTTAAAAACCATTTGTAACACAACATGAAACATTTCTTCATTAATTTATAGGGTATACAATTTAAATTTGTTTTAATAACTAATAAAATGAAATATCTATACAGTCTATTTGTTACGCTTTTAATTTTTATAACCCCTTTATTTTCACAAAATATTGATGAATTTGCAATTCCATCAGAAAAAGTTGATCGAATGCAATGGTGGAGTGAGGCACGCTTTGGTATGTTCATCCATTGGGGTTTGTATGCCTTGCCTGCCCGTCACGAATGGGTAATGAGCAAAGAGCAAATATCCAAGAAGGATTATGAAAATTATGTAGAATACTTTAACCCAGATCTTTATAACCCAAGAGAATGGGCTAAGCTCGCAAAAAATGCGGGTATGAAATATGTAGTTTTTACTGCTAAACACCACGATGGATTTTCAATGTATGACTCAAAATATTCAGATTTTAAAGTTACGAACTCTCCTATCGGAAGGGATCTTTTAAAAGAATTGATTGATGCGTTTAGGGCTGAAGATATCAGGATAGGCTTATATTACTCTTTAATTGACTGGCATCACCCTGATTTCTTAGTTAACGAACACATACATCCAGAGCGTAACAACCAAGAGGAATTAGCAAAAGATAAAAATAGAGACAAGAAGAAGTTTCAAATTTTTCTTATGAATCAAATAACTGAGCTGATGACTAACTATGGTCAAATCGATGTTTTGTTTGCAGATTTTTCTTATCCACACAAGAAAAATGGTAAGGGAAAATCATATTGGAACTCAGAGGCACTCTACAAGCAAATTCGGAAGCTTCAACCAAATATTATTCTAAATGATCGATTAGATTTAGAAGAAGAAGGTGGCTGGGACTATAAAAGCCCCGAACAGTTTATGCCTAAGAACTGGGTTACTTACCAAGGGGAAAAAGTACCCTGGGAAACATGTCAAACTTTTTCTGGTTCATGGGGTTATCACAGAGACCAATATACATGGAAAAGCATTAGACAGACAATAGTGATGTTGATTGAGACAGTAAGTAAAGGAGGAAATCTGCTTCTAAATGTAGGGCCAACTGCCCGTGGCCTTATTCAAGAAGAAGCTGTAGAACGTTTAGAGGCTACTCACGATTGGATGAAATACAACAGTCGTTCAATATATGGGTGCACGGCAGCACCAGAGGAGTTTGAAACACCCGATAATTGTCTTTTGACATATAATCCAAAAACAAACAGATTGTATGTTCATGTATTGGAGTGGCCATTTAAAACATTATACCTTCCTGGTTTGGCAGGTAAAGTTAAATATGCACAGATTTTGAATGACGCCTCTGAGCTCAAACTAGGAACACAAAAAGGAGCTTGGCTTGATGATGTAAATAATGAAGACGATGGTCTTAAAATTACAATTCCAGTTCGTGCACCTAAGGTTGAGATTCCTGTTATAGAACTTTTTTTGAAATAATTTTAACCAAATGAATCTAAAGGCGTTGTTTTTTTGTGCCTTCTTTATGAATTGCTACGCGCAAAAACCTGCTCAAAACAAAAACATATACAACCCACCCAATGTTATCATTATACTGACTGATGATATGGGTTTTAAGGATGTTGGTTTTAATGGTTCAGAGGATATTTTGACGCCCAATATCGATAATCTTGCAAAGCAAGGAATTGTGTTTACAAGCGGTTATGTTTCACATCCATATTGTAGCCCATCAAGAGCTGGTATTATGACGGGTCGCTATCAGCAACGTTTTGGGCATGAACACAATGTTCCATTTGACCCTGAAGATAGCACTATGGGTACACCACAAACCGAAATTTTTCTTTCACAAAAAATGAAAGCAGCAGGTTATAATACCTATGCTATAGGGAAGTGGCACTTGGGTAACCACCCCTCACTGTTGCCACATAACAGAGGTTTTGACAAGTGGTTTGGTTTTTCGGGAGGAAATATGAATTATTGGGGTTTTCCGCAAAAAGAAAACCGTATGCACATACAGCGCAATGACACTAAAATACGCCCTGATGAGTTAACTTATTTGACTGATGACTTTACCAATGAAGCTATATCGAACATCAAGAATAATGGGAATAGCCCTTTCTTCATGTTTTTATCTTACAATGCACCCCATAGCCCAGACCACGCTACAATTGAGCACTTAAACAAAACAGCGCACATAGAGTTTGGTAAGCGAAGTGTTTACGGAGCCATGATTGCAGGAATTGACAAAGGGATAGGTCAATTGGTAGATTTACTTACCGATATGCATATTCGAGACAATACCATGATTGTTTTCTTAAGTGACAATGGAGGACGTTTAGATGCTGCAAAGAATGGTCCTTATCGTGGTCATAAAGGAATGCTATTTGAAGGGGGAATTCGGGTGCCTTTTGTAATATCTTGGCCGGCAAAGCTGCCAAAAGGAAAAATATACGACGACCCTATTATTTCACTTGATTTGTTTGCTACATGCATAGCTTCGGCAGGTATTGAGGTGAGTGAAACCGACAAGCTGGATGGCATTAATTTAATACCACTTTTAAATGAAGATAACACCCAAAAAAGAGAAAGAACGCTTTACTGGCGTGTGGCAAATGGCGAAGAATACGCGATAAGAAAAGGAAACTTTAAACTGATCAAAAGTGCGTATAAAAATAAAACCATGCTTTTTGATTTAGAACAAGACCACCAAGAGATTCATGATATTTCGGCTGAAAACCCGGAAGTTGTAGATGAAATGATTACCTTATACCAAAGTTGGAATGCTGGATTAGCTATACCAAGGTGGACCGATCCACACATGGACAATGTGAAAAAAGAGGAAGCGAATACACGTAATTACAGAAGAAAGTCACTGTCCAAGAAAGAACAACCTCAATATGAATAAAAAATTACGTATTTACCACACTAAGGCCTTTCGTTTTATTTTACAATTATGTATCCTGATTTTGATTTCTGTGTTGTCAAATCAAGAGATTTACGCTCAAAATAAATCAACTGAACGTCCAAATATTATTTTTATTCTCACCGATGATCATCGCTACGATTTATTGGGCTGTACTGGAAATGAGATCATTCAAACCCCACATTTAGATAAACTGGCAGCAGATGGTATACTATTTACAAATGCCCATGTAACAAGCGCCATTTGCACACCAAGTAGGGCATCTATTTTTTTGAGCCAATTTGAACGAAAACATGGAGTAAATTTTAATTCAGGAACGAGTGTGTCAGCAGATGCTTGGGGTGATTCATACCCTGTCGTGTTGCGAAAAAACGGGTATTATACAGGATACATTGGGAAAAATCACGTTCCCATCGGGGTTGGCGGATATAAATCGGGGGTTATGGAAGCCTCGTTTGACTATTGGTATGCGGCCCACGGACATCTTTTGTTTTATCCTAAAGAACGACACGAGATTTTTAATGGTGCTGTAAATGATACGCAAGTTGAGATTTTAGGTGAGGGAGTAACAGACTTTTTAACTAACGAACACAAGCTTCAAGGCGCAAAGCACTTTTTAACACGTATTCCAAAAGACAAGCCCTTTTGTATGAGCATCAATTTTAACTTGCCCCACGGTGCAAGCACCAGTACGATGAAGATGCATCCGACCGATCCCGAAACCTACAAAACCTTATATCGTGACAAAGAAATTCCTTTACCAAAATATTACAAAGAAAAAAAGGAAATTAAATCGCCAAAGCTACCTACAGAACTATTGCATGTCAATGATCGACAAAATATCTATGATTTTGTGGACAACGAGCAAGACTTGCGCGAACGAATCATTCGGAATATGCAAGCAGTTACAGGGATAGATGCACTTGTGGGTAATCTTAGGAAAACACTTACAGAACAAAATTTAGATAAAAACACCATCATTATTTTCACTTCTGATCACGGGATTTTTTGGGGTGAAAATGGATTGGGAGGTAAAGCATTATGTTATGAAGTATGTACACGTGTGCCCATGATTATTTATGATCCGAATGCCCCTAAGAGGAGTCGTGGAATAAAAAGTGATCAGCTGGTGCAAACTATTGATCTAGCGCCCACGATGCTTGCTTTTGCTGCTGCGCCCATCCCCAAATCTTATCAGGGAAAGCCCCTGAATGACTTGATTAATGGGAAGGACATTCCAGTTCGTGAGGTTTTATTTACCGAAAACTTATGGTCTACTCATTTTGGAAACCCACGTTGTGAGGCGGTGCAAGACAAAGATTGGAAATACATTCGGTATTATAAAAATGAAAACTTATCTGCTCAATACTTGATAGATACTGCCAAAAAATACAATGTTAATATGACCAGTATGCTATATGCAAACCACGACCCACAAATAGCCATTTACCAATCTTTTATTGAGGGTCCCCTCAACGGTGAGTCTGCAGTTTATGAAGAACTTTATAATCTAAAAAATGACGCTGACGAACAATACAATTTAGCCAACAGCACAGCATATGCTGATAAACTAAATGAGTTGCGAAATATTTGGTATAAAACCATACGCCAAGCTAGAGGTAATGATGCAATGAATGTAGTCCGTTACACAACGGATAGCGAGGCTGAGCGTGCCCATTTGGTTAAACCAGAATAAGTACACATACATGAGAATAACGATCAGACTACTATATTTTTTTCTTTTTATTAAACTTGCATTGTTTCAGTCGTGTAATCTGCAAATGACTACTGACCCAGTAAGCTTTAATGATGGGTGGAAGTTTAATAAAGGTGCTGTGGAAGGTGCTTTTCAACAAGATTTTGACGACACTTTGTGGCGTGATATAACACTGCCTCACGACTGGGCTATTGAAGGGCCATTTGACAGCTCTTACAATGCACGAAGTGGTGGATTGCCTTTTCATGGAATTGGTTGGTACCGTAAAAAATTTGACATGCCAAACTCCGTTAAGGGAAAACACGTGACGCTTCATTTTGATGGAGCCATGAACAACGCAAAAGTTTGGCTTAATGGCAAGCTTGTTGGCTTCCGTCCATATGGATATATCGGTTTTTCGGTTGATTTAAGTCCGCATTTAAATTATGGAGGATCAAATGTGGTTGCGGTTCAATTGGCTCCAGAAGACTTTTCTTCGAGGTGGTATCCAGGAGCAGGTATTTATCGAAATACTTGGCTCGAGATAAACAATGAAGTTCATGTTCCCAAATGGGGTACTTTTATTACTACCCCAAACATTACCGAAAACGAAGCATCAGTGCGTGTTCTTACAGAGGTTAAAAACATTGCTAATAGTGACAAAGAAGTTAGCTTACAGACTATTATTTATGACCCCAACAACAAAGAAGTGGCTAACAGAAACAGTATGGTTCAAACCAAACAAAACACTACCGTGGAGGCAGTTCAAACCCTTAGCGTTGAAACGCCCATGCTTTGGGATTTAGACAAACCAAACTTGTATACTGCCATGACGATAATTAAGTTTGGCGATACGGTTTTGGATACCTACAAGACGACTTTCGGAATAAGAACCATAGCATATGGTGCTGATTTTGGGTTTAAGCTCAATGATAAAAATACTCGTTTTAAAGGGGTATGCTTACATCATGATTTGGGACCATTAGGGACAGCTGTAAACAAGCGAGCAACCGAACGTCAACTCGAAATTATGCAAGAAATGGGTGTGAATGCCATACGCACCAGCCATAACCCGCCTTCACCCGAACAAGTACAACTTTGTGACCAAATGGGTTTGATGATTCAAGTAGAGGCATTTGATGTTTGGCAAATGGCAAAAGTGGAAAATGATTACAGTAAACATTTTGACAAATGGCATGAGCAAGATTTACGTGACATGATCCGTTCCTTCAGAAATAGTCCTTCTGTTGTCATGTGGAGTATAGGGAACGAGATAATGGAGCAAGCACATAAGACCAAGGGAAGAGAAATCGCCCACAAATTAGCTGATATATGTCGCGATGAAGACAGTTCTAGGCCTGTAACAGCTGGATTTAATTATTATCCAGCCCCAATAAACAATGGGTTAGCTGAAGCATTAGATTTGGTAGGATGGAATTATAAACCGCGAAAGTACGAGGAGGTGGTTCAAAAGCATCCCGATTGGATTTTCTATGGTTCAGAAACAGCCAGTACTGTCAGTAGCCGTGGTACCTATCACTTGCCTATTGAAAAGTATGAGAAGCACGAATCTTTAGAAATTACCAGCTATGATTTTATTGGCCCACCTTGGGCTTATCCACCAGATATCGAATTTGAGGCATTGGAAAAAACACCAAATAATTTAGGTGAATTTATTTGGACGGGTTTTGATTATTTAGGCGAACCTACTCCTTATGGCGGCAAAGATAATTCTACGAATGGGTACTGGAATGGCGATTGGCCTGCACGAAGTTCATATTTTGGAGCCGTAGACCTTTGTGGACTTCCAAAAGATAGATTTTATTTATATCAAAGTCAATGGACTACCGCTCCAATGGTTCATGTGCTGCCGCATTGGAACTGGAAGGGTAGAGAAAACGAAATTATTCCAGTTGTTTCATACACCAATGCAGAGGAAGTAGAGTTATTTGTCAATGGAAAATCTTTTGGTAAAAAGCGTAAGGGAATCGATAAAGCACCTGTTCCTATAAATTTTATTGACTGGGAAGGAGGGCGCTATGAGGGTACCTTTATGTCTCCTTACCGATTGATGTGGGAAGTTCCTTATCAGCCCGGATCAATCGAGGTTGTTGCCTACACCAATGGCGAAAGGGTTGCCAAAAAGCGCATAAATACAGCTGGTGAGCCAGCAAAAATTGAGCTTATTCCAGATAGAGTTGCTCTTCATGCTGACGGTCAGGACATTTCGTTTGTTACAGTGCGTATAACAGATAAAGATGGAAATTTGTGTCCAAATGCTGACAATTTGGTCAAGTTTTCCGTCTCAGATTTGGGAACCATAGCTGCGGTGGGGAATGGAGATCCAGCAACAATGGCAGCTTTTCAATCGAATAGACGCAAGGCATTCAACGGACTTTGTATGCTAATGGTAAAAACCACAAAAAAATCAGGTTTGATTACTGTTCAAGCTACTTCTGACTCTCTTCAAACAGCTTCTGTTTCGTTAAAGGTAGAATAATTTTACGCGTCTTTAAAACGAGCTGTATATTCCGATGGAGTCATCTTATATAAAGTTTTAAAAGATTGTGTGAAATATCCAGCAGTATTGAACCCTGTTCGATACATGCTTTCTTTGGCACTAAATCCTTTTTCTAGATATTGTGCAGCAATTTTAAGCCTGTAGTTACGTACAAACTCTGTTGGCTTCAGTCCTGTTATCGTCTTGATCTTGTTGTAAAAAGTAGTTCTACTCATCCCAATGTTTTTGGCAAGTAGATTTGTTGTAAAGGAAGCATTATCGAGATTACGTTCTATTTCTTCGATTACATTCTGTATAAATTGTTCCTCAACTCCATTAATGTCAACTAAACTTGGTTCGAATGGAGATTTTTTAAACTCATCGTGGATTCTTATTCTGTTTTCAAGTAAAGAGCTTATTTGCATTTTTAACACATCCATATTGAAAGGCTTAATCAAATACACATCTGCGCCAGCTTGAAGTCCTTCCACTCGAGACTCATTTGTTGTTTTTGCCGAGAGCAGGATGAAGGGAATATGATTAATTTGAATGTCTTTTTTAACTTGCCTACACACTTCCAGCCCATCTATTCCTGGCATCATGATATCACTGATTATAACATCTGGGGACTTTTCATTTGCAAGTTCTAGCCCTTTACTTCCGTTCACACAACTAATTACAGCATAATCTTCGCTCAATTCTGAAGCGATGTAGTGGTTTATTTCAATATTATCTTCGATGATTAAAAGCAGGGGTTTGTTATCATTTTTATAGAAAATAACTTCTTGTCTTTCACTGGCTTGATGAATTGGCATCTCTATATTTGTTAATATAAGCTCTTTGTCATCAATCATTTGTTCGGGCGTTAAGTGTGCAGTCCCTAAGGGTAATGTAAGTGTAAATGTGCTTCCTTCATTGAGTTTGCTTTTGACAGCTAATGTTCCACCATGTATTTTAGCTAAGCTATGCGAAAATGATAGCCCTATCCCAACCCCTTTATTTTTTTTGTTTTGGTTATCAGCTTGGTAAAAACGCTCAAAAATATTTTTAAGTTCACTCGGCTTGATTCCTACACCATTATCT
>JAQCJC010000078.1 GCA_027593245.1 Bacteroidota bacterium
CAAGCATTTAATATAACAGAAGGTGACGCCATGTATTTACCTTCTGAACAAAGAGTTAGAATTTGGTAACACTATGAATAATCTTCTCTTTTAGAAATGGTAATGAATGTAAATGCCCAAAAATTGAATCCGGTTGCTAATGTTGAACCTGTCATCATTGATTATAATGGTATTAAGGTTAAGGCAAAAAAACTAACCGTCCATTCTGAGATTCCTATAAGTATTGATACTGCTTGGTACAATGTAAAATCCCCCGCCTTATTGAAGTTTGTCGCAAAGGGAATGATAAAATTCAAATCTGTGGATGGCCCTTTTCCAAAGCAATGGGAAGTTGGAAAAACTTATGGGGCGAAAATGCGTGTTTTTGGGTTTATACCTTTTGGCGGCATTCATTATTTGTCCATTGAGAAAATTGATGATGGTGATTTCAAAATTTCCACCAAGGAGTGGGACAAAGGTGCAAAGGTTTGGAATCACGATGTGATGATGAGAGATTTGGGTACTGGAAGCATCCACTATGAAGATTCAATTACGATTTATGGGGGAATTATGACCGGATTTATTACCTCCTTTGCAAAGAAATTTTACAAACACAGACAGAAACGATGGCAGATTGTGGCATCAAAAAATCTTAAATTTGGGGAGTAATTAATCATAAATTTTCAATAGAATTAATAAAATTGATTAGTGAATTAAAAAAGCAAGCTGCAATTTTAATTGCTCTTTACAATTAAACTTGTTTTAAATAGCTAAATTGTATAAATTTAAACACTTAATAAAATTAACCAAAGTGATGAAAAAAATTATTATTGCAATCTGTTTTTTTATGCTAGCTGCATGTAAAAATGCAAAAAGTGAGAACGAAACACCTATTTATGCTGATGAAGCAGTGTTAATAGTCAATTACAAACTTGAAAATATGACACTTGAAGAGCATGCTGAACTTGGTGCTCAAGTAGCTCCAAATTTTGTTTCTGATAACATATCTGGGTTATTAGGAAAATCGTTCATAGGTAATCTAGACCGTGGAGTATTTGGAGGTATTTATTATTTTGAAAATGAACAATATATAAGTGAATATTTGGATTCAGAGCTGTGGAAAGGAGTTGTAGCTCACCCTAATTTAGTAGGATTTGAAACTGAAGTATTTAAAACATTCAATGGTAGTAAGATTGCTAATGGTGAACATAAAAGTAGAAAAACCTCAACTGATCCTAAAGACAGTGAAGGATTAAGTGTTTTAGTAGTAAATTTTGACTCTCAACCCAGTGAAGCAGATATTTCAAATATGATTCTTGAAGGAGCAACTGTATTTAATAATGAAAAATTCCCAGGATTTATTGGAAAAACTTTCATTTCAAAATCTGATTCAAATAATGTTTTTGGAGGAGTATATTTCTTTGAAAGTATGAGCAGTATTGAAAATTATTTATCTACAGATTTCTGGAATGACTTTGAAACTACTGAAGGAATTAATGTTTTCAAAAAAGACACTTATGGTGTCGCTTCAATTTCAACTATTTCAAATGGTGTCCCAGTTTCTGAATAATTTTTAAAAAATTTTATTGACTCCAAGACATTAATTTGCTTTTGAGTTTTTTTTGTCGTTTAGTACTTACATATTTAATTTAAAAAAAATAATGGCATTTTTTCATTTAGCACAATTAATAAACACTAAACCATAGGCATATCTTCTTCCTTAAGTTCTACTATTTTTAAACATCTTAAGTAGATTTGGGATACGTTTATTATATTTGAAAGATAAAAGATACAATTATGACAACATACAAATGCTATCAATGTGGAATGTCTGTTAAAGCCAATTGTGGCCAATGTGATATACCGTTAGAAAATGGCGTCTTGACTCTTGACTACGGGACACAAGTTCAGATTTCACAATGCCCCTCTTGTAAGGGTAAAATTAAGTCCCCTCAGTGTTGTGGAGAGGATATGGCTTGTACAGTTTAGATAAACACAAAACAATGAAAAAACTACTCTTACTTTCCACCTTTTTAATCTTCGCTTGTAGTAGTGATGATAATTCAGAAGACAATCCATTACCAGCTTATACAATTGAAGGTAAATGGGTATGGTCACCTAGTGAAAATAGAGCTGACACTAATACTATGTATGAGTTCGCTGATGGAGTTAGACACACTTATTATTGTTTAGATTGTCCTGGCGACGATGACTATTGGAATTCATTAGAAGAATCAGATAGAATTCCAGGCAGTAATCTTTATTCTGTAGATTCATATGATACATTAAGAGTTGATTTAGGTTTTGGAAATGAATTAGTGACACAGATTACATTTGAATGTGATGGTGGTAAACTTCTTATGGACGGAGTGTTTAGTCACCTTTGGAGGTTAACTTCTGACTGTAACTAAACCAAAGGCATATCTTTTTCTTTCAGTTCTGCTATTTCTAAACCTCTTAAGTAGGTTAGACTTATATTTGAGCTATGAAAAAACTAAATAAGCTCACTAAAATTGGAATTACAATTTTTATTATTGGAAGCGGTCCATTATTATCTATTATGTTCTTTTCGCCTTTTGGAGGTTTTTTCTGAGCAAGAAATTTTTGGGTCAATCCAAAAAAACAAATTACGCACGACTAAGGATTTTAGCTTAAAACTAAACCATTTGATAAAGAGTCATAAATAAAATTCGTAAATAATCAATACTTGACATAGCATCCATTATTACTTGACTTAATCTTTCTTTAAACTTGAGTTTATTTATTTGTAAATTTTGTATTTTAGTGTCTAAAATATACTTTATGAAAAAAATGATATTATTAGTCCTAATGATATTCCCAGTTGTATCATTTGCACAAGACAAAAGGAACTACTTTATTCACTTGAGTTCAGACCCTATGATGAACCCAAGTGCAGCAATAATGTCAATTCACGCTGCTAATGAGGCACTAAAACAAGGTCACAAAGTCATATATTTTGCAGCAGGTGACGGAGTAAGAATCTTAATGAATGATGTTGTAAACAATTTACATACCGTAACACCTCACGGTGGAGGGTTTGGTAAAATCAGCCAAATGGCAAAGCAAAAGTTATTAGAGTTTTCCAATAATGGTGGAGTAATTCACGTTTCAGAAGGCTCATTTAATACTTTCGGCATTAATCAAAACAATTACATAAACCATTTGATTGAAGTTAAAAATATAAATTGGAGTTATCCAAAAGAACTAATACAAGAAAGTTCGAAAGCAGATATTGTTTTTTCATATTAAACCATAGGCATATCTTCCTCCTTTAATTCAGCTCTTTCTAAACCTCTTAAACAGCTTTAACTTACATTGATTATATTTTTTATTCAACCAAATTTTCGAAGTTTGAAGAGAAGAAATAAAGTTACACATATGCCAGTTATTTGCTTGAAAAATATTAGTTTTGAAAAACAACTAAACTTTATAAAATGAAAAAAACTCTGGCATTGCTTTTTATTACAGTTGCACTAAGCAGCTGCAAACAAGCCCAACAACACCCTATTGATGACAATCCTATGTCTGGCTACATGCTTGGTGAGGATGATTATACAAAAGGAGTAAGAGAATTTATGAAAGCCTATACTGATAATACCCTCAACCCTGAAAACTCAATTTTTTCAGATGATGCTGTTTTTTCAGTAAATAGCACAGATATGAGTGCAGCAGAATTTATGACTGCATTTGGAGCGGGGCACAAGTTTTTTGATAATATCTCACATGAAGATGTTTATATTGCTACTATGTATTATAATGATGGTAAGATTTTTACTAATGTTTGGTACAATTGGACTGGAAATATTAAGTCCACCGGTGAAACCTTAAAAGAAAGAGGTTACGGATGGTTTCAATGGGAAGACAACAAGGTCATTAAGGCTTACAATGCGTTTGACCCAACAGCCTACACTGCAGCCATTTCTGCTCAAATGGAAAACTAAAAGGCGAATGAATTCGGAAACAACTAGTAGCGAGGTCATAAGCAAAAAAATAGCTAAGCCTGTCTTAATATTATACTATTTGGGGCAGTACATGCGCTGCTCTTAATTTTAACAAGCTGGCCTAGAAAATAACAACTTCAATAAAGCAAGCGGTATCATTGCTATTTCTAAACCTCTTAAACAGGTTGAACTTATAGATCTTATATTGAAGTATAAATCAATTTAATTATGAAAAAACTACTCTTGCTTTCCACTTTATTCATCTTCGCTTGTCAAAAACCAACAAAAATTTATGAAAAAGAAGTCATGGAAACATTTGAGACCTTTTTTGAGGTTTTAGATAACGACTTAGACAGTTTTGATTCTTTAGTTACAGACGACTTTTTTATATTCGAAAATAGCAGACGCTATTCAAAAGATGAATTTATTGCCTTTGTAAAAAGTTTCGACATTATAAGCAGTAAGCGAAAATTTGAAGATATTACAATTGATACTGACTACAATTCTGCTCATATTTCTCTCAAGCAATTTGGTGAGTTTATTGTCAATACTCCAGAGGGTAGAACTAAACTTGAATTTGAGTGGCTCGAAAGCACCTATGCCGTTAAGGTAGATGAAAAACTGAAATTTAAATTCTATTTTTCAGAAGCGATCAAGACCAATGCCACTAATTTAGATGTAGAGTAAGCTAAACTCTAGGCATGTCCCCATTTTTTTCTTACAACAATCCAAGTTGTTTGTAAAAGGCAAGAAAGTCCATGTAGTCTTGTTCCGCAGCAATCTTACCATCCTTCATTTGTACTAATGTTACACCAGAAACATCTACTTTTTTACCTGTAGCGGGCACACCAAAAAAGTCGCCATCGTGTGTTCCTTTAAAATTCCAATGCTTTACAATTTTATCGCCCTGCCCAAAGACATCAATAAAAGTAAATTCTGCATCCGAGAACCCTAGTACATAATTAGCGTAATATTTTTTAAAATTTTCTAAGCCTACAATGTCACCATTTGAAGTGGCAACAGCAGTGACATTTAGGTCAAAAGCGTCTTTGTTAATTAAATCAATTTGGCGATCATTAATTATTTTGTCCCAAACCGCAGTATACAACTTAATGTCAGCATTCAGTTGTATTTCATCTGCCTCTAATTGTGCATGTTTTTCAGAAACAGTATTACAACTTGACAAGTTCAGAATTACAAATAAAAACAGCATTCCTTGAGCTAAATTTTTAATATTTTTCATGTTTGTTTTGTTTAAAAGAAACTAATTTTTAGTTTCTGCAATTTCAATAATTAAATTTTATTTTGCAACTTATTTTTTTAATTTTGTAGGGTTAATCAAAATCAAAATCAAAAACAATGAAACAACTAGTTTATCTTTTTGCCGTTTTAATTTCAGCTCTTTCATTTGGCCAGTCCAAAGAACGTATTAGTCTTCATCTCTTCGATTTGCCAGCTGGTATTACTATTGAAGAATTTAAAAACGACTTGGGTGTTGCTAATGCGATTTATGAAAAAAATGGTTTTGGTAAAGAGCGTTACAAAGTTTATGAGGTCAAGTCAGATGATCCTGCTGAACAGCACCGCTATATGTGGCTTAGTACTTGGCAAAGTGATACAGAATATGAAAATTCCCACTCCGACGAAATCGCCGATTTTTGGGATAATTATTTTATACCAAAATATAAGCAAATGTTAGACGAACACGTCTACAGAAGATTCTTTGCTGTAGAATAACAAATAAGTTCATTTTTAAAAGCTTAAGCACATTCAGTATTTTTTGTATCTTTAAATTATCAAATCTTCTATCATGAACAAATTATACCGATATCCCGACAAAGGCTACTTAGGAGGCGTATGTTATGGCTTTGCTGTTTATACCAAAACAGATCCTATTATATGGCGCATATTAGCCATTTTTGCAGGATTGGGCATGCTCTATCTTGTGTTTTGGGTATTTCTAGAAAAGGGATAAGCAACTATTCGAGTATTAAAGCAAATTCGTTTTCATTTGTTCAGGAACAAGTGGGTTCATGACTTTGAACCACAGAAAAGGGATGTAACTAAGTAATATTGAAGCCGGATAACCCAATGGAAGGGTTGGGCTTTCTTCATAGCTATTTAAAAGCTGATATTTTTTTGAAGATTTGTAGTGGTGATCACTGTGTCGGGTGAGTTCATACAAAACAATACGCCCTATATTGAAATTTGAATTCCAAGAATGTTGTGGCCTTACTCGTTCGTAACGTCCTGAAGGCGTTTTAAAACGTTTTAATCCATAATGCTCTATATAATTGATACTTTCTAGAAAAAGAAAAGAAATTACACCAATAACAACGGCAAACAACATAACCTCTACACCAAAAAAGCTAAAAACACCCATTAGGTAGGCAGCTTGAATCAAATGGTACCAAAAGATATCGTTTTTCAAAGAAAAGAATCCAGTATTTTGGCGTTTTAAAAGCTCGAGTTGAAGTTTCCAAGCACTTAGGTATTGCTTTGAAACTGAAGTGCACCAGAAAGAATATACCGTTTGGTTGTATCTAGCAGTAGCACCATCTTCAGGTGTAGCTACGTTGAGGTGATGCCCAAAATTATGCTCAATATAAAAATGCATATACAAACAGGGCATATACAAAAATTTACTCATAAAGCGCTCAATGTAAGGTCCTCGATGCCCAAGTTCATGTGCTACGTTTATGGCATTGGTAGCCAATAAAATACCTGCCGAAAGGCTTAAGCCAATGAATTCGTATGTGGCTAAAACCTCTGTTTGGATTTTTGTAAATACCATAAACAAAAGTCCAAAAACAAGGGGAATATTTAGGTAAAGCATCGCATCAAAGACCCATTTCTTTTTTTTGCTCATTAGCTCTTCATTTGATAGATTCCTTTTGTTTTGTCCAGTGATGATGTCCAAAAAGGGAAGAACAACAAAGGCATAAAAAACAGCGGTATAAGATAAAATACCTCCAAATTCGAATGAAATATAAGCCGAAATTGGTACGGTATAAGCAAATAAATATTTCAAATCTTTCATGCTCTAAAGTTAATAAATTTTAAATACTACAAAATTTTCAAAAGCAATGAGTTTAAATTTTCTTTAAATTTTGAACTGCCCAGCAATCTTTACGGCAGCCCTTGGGCAGTCAGCTGATTTGTTTCGAAGGGATCTATAACAATAAAAATTAAAATTTTGTTTTGCAAGCAATTTTTTTATTATTTTTGTTTAACAACCAATTAAACTTTCAATGAAAAAATTATTTATATACTCTGCTGCCCTATTAATTTGTGCTTGCCAACAACCATATGCTGAGGTTACAACCAACGACGAAAAATCAGAAACGATAAAAACTCTTTTCGAGAAAGTTGGCGAGGAAAACATCGACTACCTTAAAGAAATCTTTTCAGACAGCATGGAATTTGTAGATCCTGCTGGAAATAAATTAAATAAATCAGGATTTATTTCTGCTGTTGAAAATTTATACGATATGTTCGATGATATTTCAGTACTGGAAATGAATGGTGACGCTCTAGGATCTGAAGTTGAAACCGTTACCTATTCCAACGGTATTGTATGGACCAACATCTGGAATACTTTTTCAGCAAAAGGCAAGTATACTGGTCAAAATGTATCCTTTCCGTTTCATTTGTCTTATCAATGGGCGGGTGATAAAATCATCAAAGAGGTACAGTTTTTCGACACCTCTGTTTTTCAGAAAGAAATGAATGCGAAGGCAGCCGCAAATAATACTTCACCAAAAGTGGTAATTACTATTGATATGGCTGTAAATTCAGGGTATTCAATAGAGGATGTAAAAGCATTTACAAAAAATCTTAATCAATTTATAAGAGACAATGAGCCAAATACATACGATTACAGTTATTTCATATCTGAAGACGGGAAAAGAGTAACTTTGATTGAAAAATTCAGAACCTCAGAGGACTTCATTTTCCATGCCGATAAATTTGAAAATGGACCAAATTTTGAAACTTTCATGAAGATATTTACCTTCAAATCTCTAGTGGTTGCAGGCAATGTTTCTCAAGAATTAAAAGAGCGCGTAAAGAAATACCCTGCAGATTTTAGAGGGAATATTGGCGGCTGGATTTACTAATAATTTAAAAGCATAATATTATGAGTACAACACAAAAAGATATTATCAAAGTAAGAGTACATGACGGTATTGTCGGACTACTATACATTGGCTCTATTGCCTTAGCTAGTCAGTTTGACTTAAATTGGATTTATGTGGCTGTAGCTGTTGCCGCCTTGCAAATCC
>JAQCJC010000079.1 GCA_027593245.1 Bacteroidota bacterium
TACCACTCTGGCACCTCTCCTATTTGTTATGAACTTATGCAATAAAATTGCGGATGCAAATGTACCTTTTCATTAGCAACAACGCAAACAATTTATTTAATTTTTTAAATAGATTTCTATTCTTATTCAGGGTACTCTATACGAAGATGGTACATGTTGGCTAACTTGTGCTTCAAAACTTTCTTAATGGATTCAATTTCCTTGAAGGTGATGTTGGCATTCAAAAACTGAGCATTTTCTATTTGACTAGCTACTATGTCATCTACAAACGTATTAATTTTTGTTGATGTTGGGTCCTTCAAACTTTTAGATGCAGCCTCAACACTATCACACATCATTAAAATAGCCGTTTCTTTACTAAAGGGCTGTGGGCCATTGTATGCAAAGTCTAAAGGGTCAAATTCGGCAGTCAACTCCATTTGCTTGTTGTAAAAATAACGGACAGAGCTTGTGCCGTGATGAGTCCGAATAAAATCAATGACACGATCTGGCAAATTGTACTTCTTAGCCAATTCAACTCCCTTGATCACATGCCCTATTATAATCTGCGCACTCTCCTTTGGAGATAGTTCGTCATGGGGATTGATTCCTGTAGACTGATTTTCTGTAAAATATGTCGGATTAGACATTTTTCCTATGTCGTGGTACAAAGCCCCAACGCGTACCAACATCGCATTGGCTCCAATTTCGTTGGCAGAAGCCTCAGCTAAGTTGGCCACATTCAATGAATGATGAAATGTTCCTGGGGCTTTGTCAGAAAGCTCTTTGAGGAGTTTAGAGTTTGTATCAGATAATTCTAGTAAAGAGACATCAGAAACCAATCCAAATAATTTTTCATAGGCGTAGATCAAAGGCTGAACAAACAATGTAGCTAAACCACAGAGGACAAACAATAGAAAATTTTCCCACTTCAGACCATCTACACTACCTTCATGAATAACAAAAAAGGCAAAATAAGAAATAATATAAATTAAGGTAATTTGTCCTACTGATATAAATAAATTAGCGCGTTTATACAATTCAGAGACCGTGAGAATAGTTACAATTCCTGCGATAATCTGAAGAAACATATACTCGTAATTGTTGGCAACAACAAAACCCAATAAAAGCACGGTGACAACGTGCGCAAAAAGCCCAAGACGAGCATCAAAAAAGGCCTTGAGTACTAAGGGAAGAATACACAAAGGTACAGCATATATATATGCAGAATTATAGTTCACCACCAATGTGGTAAGTAAAACCATCAAAGCGATATTGAAAAATATAAACGTGACCTTGGTATTATTGGAAAAAATTTCAATTCTATATTTCCTTAAGAAAAGTAAAAGCATTAATAAAGCCAATGCCACAAGAACAGTATATGCCGCTAAAATCCACACATAATTGGCTTCGGTCCATACCTGTGAAGCGTACTCAGATTCTAAAGACTTCAAAATAGCCAATTTCTCACCCTGAACTACTTCCCCTTTGGAAATGATTAATGTCCCTTTATCTACACGACCACGCACCAAAACAATTCGCCCAAGACGGTCATTAAGCGCGCTTTCTGTTAGCGATACATTGTAAGTGGTATTGGGTTTTATAACATCAAAAAATAAAGACAAATAAGAGGACATATAGCCTTCATAATCAGAGTTTTCAACTTTTGTTTCAATGTGTGACTTTAAATCCGTTTGAAGGAAAAAATCTGCATAAGGAATTGTTTTGTTTTGAGTTTTATTCACCAATACCGAAATAATCCGCTCAGAATCAAAATTATATCCCTCTGACAATACACCAGAAGCATATAATTCTGAGAAAATTTGTGTACCAAATTGATATAAATTATTTGTTAGTTCAGGCTCGTTAACTTCCAAAAAAATTCGCTCGAAAACAGTGTCAAAATTTTTGAAAATTTGATTGGTTTTAGCCGTGTCTATTTCAAAAAATACAGGAGATTCCTTTGAAATTTGCTGCCGTTCGTCTTCAATGGTCTCAGCAGATTTTTGAATTGCAAAATCAAAAGGGGCATATAAATTTTCAGATTGCCAAGGTTTTCCTTTTTCAAAACTATAACGGAACGTTCCACTTTTGGGAAATAAATAAACAATCAAAAAAGTAGTCACCACAAACAAAACCACTTTATAAAATAAATTATGGTTTTTGTGAAATTTATTTAAAATACGATCCATATAAAATATTTAAGCAATTTAAAACTGAGCAATATAAGCCTAATCAAAAGTAATAAAAAGAACGTCAACAGCAGACTAATAATCAACAATCATCTCTAATATTTGCCAAATTTTATTTACATTAGCTAGAGTAAAAACTAAAACTATTTTTAGATGAAAGAAGTTGTCATCGTTTCTGCAGTACGCACTCCAATCGGTAGTTTTATGGGAAGTTTATCTTCTGTTGACGCACCAAAACTCGGCGCCATTGCCATTAAAGGTGCATTAGAAAAAATTAATTTAGATCCAAATCTTATAGATGAAGTCCTCATGGGGCAAGTCGTTCAAGCCGGTACAGGGCAAGCCCCAGCCAGACAAGCCGCCATTTTTGCTGGAATTCCTAATACAGTACCCTGTACTACCGTCAACAAAGTGTGTTCGTCAGGGATGAAATCCATCATGCAAGCCGCACAAAGTATTGCGCTTGGCGATGCCGAAATTATTGTAGCCGGTGGTATGGAAAATATGAGTCTTATCCCCCACTACTATCATGCAAGAACGGCAAAGAAATTTGGCCCTGCGCAGATGGAAGACGGTATGCAAAAAGACGGACTCGTAGATGCATACAACAAAGAAGCGATGGGTGTTTGCGCCGATGCTTGTGCTACAGAATATGGCTTTTCTAGAGAAGATCAGGATACCTTTGCAGTTCAATCTTATGAGCGCTCTGCAGCAGCATGGAACAGTGGAAAATTCAGCAACGAAGTTGTGCCTGTAGAAGTTCCTCAACGCCGTGGTGAACCCATTATAGTAACGACCGATGAAGAGTTTACAAACGTAAAATTAGAAAAAATCCCAGCCCTCAGACCTGCCTTTACAAAAGACGGTACTGTGACAGCGGCCAACGCATCAACCATCAATGATGGTGCTGCAGCCCTGGTGTTGATGAGTAAAGACAAAGCAAACGAACTTAGCCTCAAACCATTGGTTACCATAAAAAGTTATGCAGATGCCGCTCGTGAGCCCGAATGGTTTACAGTTGCACCTGCAAAAGCCCTCCCTAAAGCCCTGGACAAAGCCAATATCAACATTGATGATGTAGATTATTTTGAATTTAACGAAGCTTTTTCCGTTGTAGGATTGGCTAACATTAAAATTTTGGGCCTTAGCGATGCCAAAGTCAATGTCAATGGCGGTGCAGTATCATTGGGACATCCTTTGGGCTGCTCTGGTGCAAGAATAGTGGTGACCCTAATCAATGTTTTGGAACAAAATAATGGAAAAATTGGAGCGGCAGCCATTTGTAATGGCGGTGGCGGTGCTTCGGCACTAATCCTCGAACGAAACTAAGACTAAATGCAATACGGCCTATGTCATCTTAGTATTGTCGCATTAAGAAACGAACCCGCGGACCAAAGCGAACTCACTTCGCAAATCCTTTATGGCGAATTATTCAAAGTTCTAGAGCAACGCAAAAAATGGAGCCGAATTCGGCTCAGTTATGATGGCTACGAAGGTTGGATTGACAATAAACAATTTCAACTGATCAATAAAGAAGACTACAAAACATACACTTCCAAAAAAGAGCAGCTGTGTAGCGATTTAGTAAACTTTATTACCGATAGTGAACAAAAGCTACAACCCATTGTGATGGGCAGTGTTATAAATGCACAACCCCTTCTAAATCATACTTTTGATGGAGAAACATTAGTTGGCCAAAAACAAAAAAACAACCTCATAAAAACGGCACTACTCTACCTCAACACGCCTTATCTTTGGGGAGGAAAAACCCCTTTTGGTATTGATTGTTCGGGTTTTACACAAATGGTGTATCGACTTAATGGGTTTAAACTATTGAGAGATGCTTCGCAACAAGCCACGCAGGGCGATGCACTTAGTTTTATTGAAGAAAGTAAACCCGGCGACCTCGCTTTTTTTGATAACAATGAGGGGGATATCATTCATGTCGGCATCATCATGGAAAACCACCATATCATTCATGCGCATGGTAAAGTACGAATAGACCGTATTGACCATTCTGGAATTTATAATGTCGATACCAACACCCATTCCCATAAACTCCGAGTGATTAAGAGTATTGTATAGTTAATTTGATTCTTCAAAAAATAGAGTTATTCAAAACAAAGACCCCCAATTTGGAGGTCTTTACTTTGTAATGAGATTGTGTAAATGTTATTGTTCTAAGCGATCAGCCATATCTTTATATTCCTTGGCTTTAGCATCGTTGCCTGTAGCAGAAAAAATATTGGACAGGGTTTTTGCCGCCTGAAAATTTGTAGGGTCAGCAGCTAACGCCTGTTCCAAATAAGGAATAGCATCCAAATAGAGTTGGTTTCTTTCTGCACGGAGTTCATCGTAGCGGCGGTCGTCGGCAGCTGAAGTTCCCAAATTGTTCATCTCAGCAATAATTGATTCTTCTTGCCCTAAAATCAAGGCCGCAAGATTGATATAAGCATTGGTGTACTTCGAGTTAAGCGCTATCGCACGCTGATAATACTTTTTTGCATTTTCAAAATCATCAGCATCTGTGGCAATAACACCAAGATTGTACTGTAACTCGGCGTTATTAGGATCACGCTCGGTGGCATATTCCAAAAGTTCTTTGAATTTTTCAATGTTACCCATAGTGTAATGTACATTGGCTTCTGTGAGTACCAAGTTTAAATCATCAGGATTTTCAGCCCTCGCTTCGCGCATAGCTTCCAAGGCTTTTTCAGTTTCACCACGCTGGTTGTAAATCAAGGCCATATTTTTGATGATTTCTGGGTACTTTGATTTTGTATTTTTATCACTAGGGTTAATATGCGTTTTTGTTTTTACAGAAATATCGCGCAGCACTTTACTGTCAAAAGATTCTTCTAAATTGGTCTGTTTATTTACAGCAAAGTATTGTTTTTCAATACCAGTGAAACCTATGGATTTTAGCTTCTCATACATGGCTAAAGACTTGTCGTATTGCTTAGCATTAACAGACGAAGATGCTGCATAATACAAATAAACAGTATCCTTTTCAGAGAGTTTATAGGCATTTGAAAAATAATCCGTTGCTGTAGCATAGTCATTGTTTGAAATAAAGTCAGTTCCTTTAGTTAAAATATGGTTAAGCAGATTTTGCAAATGGAGGTTTTTGTCTTGTGTAAGGGCAGTTGAACTGACTTTTACAAAAGCCGCTACAGATTGTTCAATTTCCGAGGGGCTAGCAGCGCCATTTTTATAAAACAATTTACTTTGGAATAAATAGTATTGGCTTTTTTGTTTGTCATCCATCGCATCAAAAACTAATTCTGCGGCAGATAGTGCTGTGGCTGCTTTTTCAAAATTTCCTTTATCCAACTCTTTTCCAGCTGTACGAAGTTCTTTTTTTTGTGCATTTATGGACCATGCAAATGTAAGTAGGAGTCCAAAAATTAGGTAACTTTTCATGATTTGTTGTATTAAAATTATGCTTCTGTTTGTGTGTCGTTTGTAGTATTTTCTGGATTTGATGTTTCTTCAGATGTTGAAGCTTCAGTGTTTAGATCTTCTGCTTCCTCCTCTTCGTCCTCTTTCATTACCTTAGCAACGGCTGCTATAGAATCATTCCCTTTTAAATTGATGAGCTTTACTCCTTGTGTAGCCCGCCCCATCACTCTTAAATCTTCTACTGCCATTCGAATGGCGATTCCAGACTTGTTGATGATCATTAAATCATCTTCATCCGTTACGTTCTTTATCGAAACTAAACTACCTGTTTTATCCGTTATAGAAATAGTTTTTACTCCTTTTCCACCTCGGTTTGTTATACGGTAATCTTCTAAACTGGAGCGTTTTCCATAACCATTTTCAGAAACGACCAAGATATTACTTTCCATATCATCTACAGAAATCATACCAATAACTTCGTCGGAATTGTGTGCCAGGGTAATTCCCCGAACTCCCGAAGCCCCACGCCCCATAGGGCGGGTTTTTGCTTCCTCAAAACGAATGGCTTTTCCAGATTTAAGTGCTAACATGACTTGACTCTCGCCAGTTGTGAGTTTTGCTTCAAGTAGCTCATCACCTTCTTTAATGGTGATCGCATTGATTCCATTTGTACGCGGACGTGAGTACTGTTCCAGTGAGGTTTTCTTGACTTGGCCTTTTTTGGTTGCCATGATAACGAAGTGGGCATTGATGTAGTCCTCGTCTTTTAAATTTTGTGTACATATAAAGGCTTTTACTTTATCGTCTTGTTCTATATTGACAAGGTTTTGTATTGCACGGCCTTTGGACGTCTTACTGCCTTCTGGAATTTCGTACACACGCATCCAAAAACATTTTCCTTTTTGGGTAAAAAACAGCATATATTGGTGATTCGTCCCTACAAAAAGGTGTTCCAAAAAGTCTTCATTTCGCGTGGTTGAGGCTTTCTGCCCTACGCCACCTCTGTTTTGTGTACGGTATTCTGTTAAAGATGTACGTTTGATGTATCCGGCATGAGATATGGTGATTACCACTTGTTCATTTGGTATCATGTCTTCAATAGACAAATCACCTCCAGCGTATTCAATGGTAGAGCGGCGCTCATCGCCATATTTTTCTTTGACCACAGCCAATTCATCTTTGATGATTTGCATTCGGCGGTCTTTTTTGACCAAAATATCTTTTAAATCCTCAATGGTCTTCATAAGATCTTCGTACTCCGTACGCAATTTATCTTGCTCTAATCCCGTTAGTTGACGCAAGCGCATCTCTACAATAGCTTTGGCTTGAATTTCGCTCAACTCAAAACGTTTGATGAGTTTTTGACGAGCTTCATCAGGGTTAGAAGAACCACGAATGATCGATATTACTTCGTCAATATTATCTGAAGCTATAATAAGCCCCTCTAAGATGTGGGCACGCTCCTCTGATTTCCGTAGCTCATATTTTGTACGCCGTACAACAACTTCATGTCGGTGCTCTACAAAATGATGAATCATATCTTTTAGATTCAACATTTCAGGACGACCATTAACCAAGGCAATGTTGTTTACACTAAAGGAGGATTGAAGTGCTGTGTATTTAAACAGCTTATTTAATACAATGTTTGGAATAGCATCGCGTTTCAATACGTAAACAATCCGCATACCATTCCGGTCAGATTCATCGCGTATGGTTGAAATTCCTTCCAGTTTTTTATCATTGACAAGGTCAGCAGTCTTCTTAATCATATCTGCTTTATTGACTTGGTATGGAATTTCATTTACAATAATGCATTCTCTACCGTTAACTTCTTCAATATTTGCTTTGGCGCGCATTACAACGCGTCCACGACCGGTTTTGAATGCCTCTTTTACTCCATCGTATCCATAAATGATACCACCAGTTGGGAAATCAGGTGCCTTAACATGGGTAATTAATTCATCAATTTCAATGGCGCTGTTATCAATGTAGGCATGTATACCATCTACAACCTCAGAAAGATTGTGTGGTGGCATATTGGTTGCCATACCTACTGCAATTCCCGATGCACCATTGACCAATAAGCCAGGTATGCGTGTTGGAAGTACAGTGGGCTCATGAAGCGTATCGTCAAAATTCAATTTATGATCTACGGTGTCCTTGTCAATATCCGCGAGCATATCCTCAGATATTTTGCGCATTCTTGCCTCAGTATAACGCATTGCTGCAGGGCTGTCACCATCAATTGAACCAAAATTCCCTTGGCCATCAACAAGCATATAGCGCAAACTCCATTCTTGAGCCATACGCACCATAGTATCGTACACAGAAGTATCGCCATGTGGGTGGTACTTGCCAAGGACTTCTCCAACAATTCTTGCCGACTTTTTGTGTGCAGAACTCGCCCGAACACCCAATTCATGCATCCCAAACAAAACACGACGGTGAACGGGCTTGAGCCCATCACGCACATCGGGTAATGCTCTAGAAACAATTACAGACATCGAATAGTCGATGTATGCCGATTTCATTTCATCTTCAATGTTTATGGGAATTAATTTTTCTCCTTCTATCATAGGTTGATTTTATTGCAATTATTATATTCAAGCTAATATAAAACA
>JAQCJC010000080.1 GCA_027593245.1 Bacteroidota bacterium
AAAAAAATAGCAACAGATGATTTATTTCAAATTTTTTTTCAAAATTATGTGCATATATAAAAAAGATTAAAGAACTTAAAATAATTCCTGTTAGCAATTTTAGAATATCATTTATATTTATATATCTAAACATAGTATTATATGACTTTAACAGATATAATATAACAACTGATATAAAGGGGAAAATTAAATATGATATTAAATTATAATTCACAATTGATAAATCCATTATTTGATTTATCAAATAAAAAATGATAGCTAGCGAAAAAAAATCAATCAGTAACTTAAACCAAACAGGGTAGGAATTTTTAAATATTAGATTTAACAATTTTTATACGATTTTAAATGAAAATTAACACTTTAAAGTTAGCCATCAACTTTTCCACTTCGATCTTTTACTATATTTATTGAGCCAGGAGGTGGAGAAGGGACTAGTTTTTCTTTTCTTTCAGCAATTTTAATTAAGGACTCTGATGCGTTGTATTTCTTTAATACTTTTGAAACATTTTTTAAGGCTAAGTTTCTATTAAATATTGTAATTAGGGTTATAAATATTAGCTTTATATCTAATAAAAATGATTGATTTTCGATGTAAAAGATTCCTAAATATCCTTTTCCTGGTCTAATTAGTTGGTTGTAATCTATATCCGGATCCTTACTGTTTGATAATATTTCACCTTCATCGGAAAAGACTATAGAAGATATATCTGTTATTCCGGGTCTAACTAGTAGAAGTTTTTTTTCAGATTTAGTATATAAATCTGTTTCTCTCTGTACATTTGGCCTTGGCCCAACTAAACTCATATCTCCTAATAAAACATTTATGAGTTGAGATAATTCATCCATTTTAAATTTGCGAATAAACTTTCCAATTCTAGTGATCCTCATATCATTATTTGAAGTAGAATCAACTCCAGTTTTATCGGCATTAACAATCATTGAACGTAATTTAAACATTTTGAATATTTTTTCGTCTTTTCCTACACGCATAGCAGTGTAAAATGGATTACCAAAATCATTAATCCAAACTAAAAACATAACAAATAGTAAAAGTGGTGAAAAGATTATTAACCCTACAAACGACGCTAAAAAGTCAAATATTCTTTTCAATTTAGCATATCTTTTATTGTGTTAATAATTTTTTCTTCACTAAGGTAGTATTCGTTTTCTAGTGGTTTACTAGTAGGTGCAGGTGCATCTGTAAGAGTTAATCTTACAGGTCTTGTTTTTAAAGATGAAGGATCTATTCTTTCAGTTATTCCAGCAATTATTTCTCCTGCAACTCCACAAGTTGTCCACCCTCCATCAATAGATAATAGCCTACCTGTTTTTTTTACAGAATTAACTAATTTATCGTATTTCAACGGGTTTAATATCCTAAGATCAATTAATTCTATAGAATAATTTTCTCTTTCAAGTTGTTCAATGACTCTTTTAGCTTGTAAACATGAAAAACTGTTCGCTACAATAGTAAGATCTGATCCTTCAATGAGTATATTGCTCTCTTGATCATTTAGCACTAATGGTTCTCCCACTGGATCTAATTCATCTTCTTCGTCATATAGCCATCTGTCTTCAATAAATAAAACAGGATCTGGACATAATACTGATGCAATCAGTAAGTCTCTTGCGTCTTTAACAGTTGTAGGCATAACGACTCTTAGTCCTGGAATGTGAGCAAACCAAGAATGTAACGATTGTGAATGTTGAGCTCCTTGCTCACCTCCTCTATTAACGATACCTCTTATAGTAATATTTGGATGAGACTGACCACCGAACATTGATGACCATTTTGCTGCCTGTGTTACAATTTGATCTACTGCAAGGATCATAAAGTCCATTCTAGGGTGAACAACTATAGGCTTATAACCATATAATGATGCTCCTATAGCGGCACCTGTGACAGCAACCTCAGAAACTGGACTATCTATTATTCTGTCTTTTCCATAAATCTTATCAAGATCCGTCATAGTAGAGCCTACATACCATGGGCTCCATAATCCTTGTCCAAATACAAATACTTCTGGGTAATTGTCTAATAAATATTTATGTGCTGCTAATATTGCCGTTCCTTGTGTATGTTTCATTATTTATAAACTATTTCTGTTAGCAAACTTTTTGGAGGATATGGAGCATCTAAAGCTTTTTGCCATTGTTCTACTAAATTCTTATCTATAAGTTTAGTTATTTCATTAAAATCATTTTCTGATAAAACATTTTTATTAATCAATGAGTCTTTAAGTCTTCTTATAGGATCTCTTTTTTTCCATGTATTTAAATCATCTTTCCTCTTAACACCTACATCTGTATCTTCTCTTGGACCAACATGACCTCTCCATCTGTAAGTCATTGCCTCAATAAAATACGGTCCTTTATTTTCTCTACAATACTTTACAGCTTCCTGTGAAGCTTCATAGATATCAGTTAAATTATTTCCATCAATAACTTTAAATGGAATCCCATGGGCTTCAGCAAATCTTGCTGTAGAGTTATGTGGCTGTCTTAGGTCTATATGCATATGACTTGCAAATAAATTATTTTCCACAACAAATATTATTGGAAGCTTCATTATTGAAGCTAGATTGAAAGACTCTTGAACAGCACCTTCTTCACAGGCGCTATCTCCTAAATAACTAACAGCTATATCACCTACATTATCTTTTTTTGCAGCTAAAGCTGCTCCAGTTGCAATTGGCACAGATGCACCAACAATTGGCACGGAGCCGCCAAATCCTATGCTAGGATCATACAAGTGCATAGAACCACCCATTCCTTTAGAACAACCGTCTAGTTTTCCGAGAGTTTCTGCAAATAATTTGTAGACACTCCCTCTTAGACCTAAATAATGAGTGTGAGAACGATGTCCTCCAAATACTCTATCAGATGACCTAAGGTATCTAGATAAGCCAACTGCAGTAGCTTCTTGACCAATACCTAAATGGCAAGGACACTTAATTACACCTGTAACTATGTTATCTCCTATTATTTCTTCAACACGTCTAATAACATACATCTGTTTCAGATCATCCATAAGGTGATTTGTATCAAAACCCGAAATATTAATAGGTTCTTGATATTTATCTGGATTCACTAAATCTCCAAGTAAGTTTGCCATAATATTCTATTTATAAAATTCTTTTATTTTTTCACAAACATAAAGCACATCTTCATTAGTTAGTGAGGTATTCAATGGAATCATAAAACAGCTTTTAAAAAAATTTTCTGTAAATGGTAATGATATATTATGAAACCCAAGTTTACTTAAGCTATGAACAGCTTGTCCTCCCCACTGTATTAAGGTTCCAATTCCATTTTCTTTTAAAAACTCTCTTAATTCTTCTCTTTTCTCTGCCATGATTTCATAGTTTTGATAAACATCAAAGTAGTCTACATTAGCATTTGGGTTTTGAGGAAGTTTTATTTGATGTAACTCCGAAAGCTCTTTGTGATAAATTGAAGCTATTTCTCTTCTTCGCTTTACTTCATCATCATAGTAAGCTAGTTTGTAATTTAGAATTGCTGCTTGAAAATTATCCATTCTAGAATTATAACCCCACATAATAAATTCACCTTCATCGTTTCTTCCGTGGTCTCTAGCAAAACGCATCTTATCGTATAATTCTTTATCGTTTGTTAAAATTGCACCAGCATCACCAAATGAACCTAAAGTTTTGGCTGGGTAAAAACTAATCGTCCCAGCTAATCCCATAGTTCCAGCAAATTCTCCTTTATATTTTGCGCCTAAGGCTTGTGCAGCATCTTCAATAATTATTAAATCATGCTTTTTTGCAATTGCTCTTAAAGCATCCATATCACAACAACGCCCATTAAGTTGAGTTGGTAATATGGCTTTAGTTTTTGAAGTGATAGCTGCTTCAACCGCTAACGGATCAATCATCCAATCTTCTTTACATTCAACAGGAATTGGTTTTGCTTTTACAAAAGCAACAGCACCCGCTGTAGCAATATAAGTGTGAGAACTTAAAATCACTTCATCTCCTTCACCAATACCGGCAGCCTCTAAAGCTAACCAAATTGCATCAGTACCATTAGCTACGCCTATAGCGTATTTTGCATTACAATATTTAGCTAAATCAGATTCAAACTTAGTCAAATCTTTTTGTAAAATATAAGCGCCTCTTCTTCCAACATCTTTGAATATTTCAACAAAATCTTCTTCTCTAGATTCAAATAAATATGGGTAGTTGAAAAACGGTACTTCTTTGATTTTTTTCATATTTTCTATTTCAGAATTAGGTTAATAATACAAATTAACGGTAACAAATGTATAAAAATTATTTGGTTGCTATAAATACAATTTTGAATGCATTTTTTTTAAACAAAACCATTTTTGTATCCAAGTAATCAATGATTTTTTTAACAGTTTTTTTTGTAAAAATCTTACTTAACAATGGGCCAATAAATGTAAATATTCCGAAATAACATTTTTCGAGAGATTGAAACTGTTCTGCCAAATATGCTAAAGTTTTTTCTGTGGGCATTCTATTTAAAGTACTAATAGTTCTGTTTCCTTTTAAATAATGAATATATCTATTAAAACGATATACGGGATTATGATTAAAAGAGTCTAGAGCGATAAATCTTCCGCCGGGCTTAAGTATTCTTAAAACCTCAGCTGTAAACTTTTCTAGTTCGACATAAGAAATACTTCCAACACAAGTAACTACATCAAAACTATTGTCCGGAAATTGTATATCCTCTGCATCACCTTTTAAAAATTGAATTGAATTTATATTTAATTCCTTGGCTCTAAGTTTAGCTATTTCGATGCTATTTTCTGCTATGTCTGTCGCTATTACATGATTGCTTAAATAGCCAAGATTAATAGAATGGATACCATCCCCACAACAAAGATCCATTACTCTGGTGTTTGAATTTATATGATTTTTTAAAAGTTTTTTATAAAATATGTATGGTGACTGTAAATATGGTGGAAAGTTTTTAGCACCAATAGTTTTCAATTGGCCTTTACTTAACGATGATAATTTATTCTTAGAGGATTGATTATATCTATTTTGCTCTTTATTTTTATCTGATATCATAATTAAAAAGACGAGACAACAAATTCTAAATGCTTTAAGTAATTAGCATAAACTACTTTGGCATTAAATTGTTTGTTAAAAAGGTTAAGAATTTTTAGCTTCATTTCTTCTTGGTCTAATGTATTAAGAGTCTTTAATCCTTTTAGAAGACTCTCTGGGTTATTAGCATTGTAATTAACACCAATCTTGTGAGAGTTTAAAAATTTACCCAAAACTCCATTACCCAGAGTTCCTAATATTGGCAAACCCGAAGAAAAGTATTCAATTGCCTTTCCAGGCATTGAATTCAAAAAGGCTTCTTTGGGAATATACGGACATAACCCATAATCGCATATATTCATTAATGACTTTATCTGTGAAGCTGACATGTATCCGGGGAAAACCACGTTAGGATTATCTCCATTCATTCGTTTTAAATCCTCTAACTTATCTCCAGTGCCACAAAGAATAAATTGATACTTATATCCTTCATGAAGACTAGACGCTTTAATAACATTTTCTAAATCAAACTGATAACCAAGAGTTCCAAAAAAACATATCTTTTTTGTATCCTTTAAAAGACCTAACTGTTCCCAATATTTATCTGCTTCTTCAAGTTGGTTTTTATTGAACTGATTCTCTAAATATGCTAAAGGAAAAACCGCATCCATTTTGTGCTTTTGCCTTTCTATTTTCTTTAACCCAAGATTGAGAAATTCTTCAGTAATTCCAATTAATCCGTCTGCCTTTTTAAACACATTGCGTGTTTTTGAAAATAATTGAAATAATGCAATTTTACCGAACAATCTTATCTTCTTTGGCAAAATATCTACAAATACTTCTGGCCACATATCCCTGTAATCGATTATTACTGGAATGTTTTGTTTCTTACCATATTCAACTGCAGCCTCACATAATCCTAGAGTTGGAAAAGAAGCAAGAATAATATCAGGCTTATTTTGATGTGGCGCTAGTTTTATAAATTTTTCAGCTATCTGTTTGTGATCTCTAATTCTACTAAATGAGACGTTTCTTTTATAACCTCCCCCGTACAATGCAATCATTTTTAGTCGACTATTTACTTCCACCACAGAGTCTTCATTGTAAATGTGTTGTTTAGTGAAATGATTAAATGCAGATGTCCACCAGGTTACCGTATGGTTTTTACTAGCGCTAATTTGTTTTGCTAGTATACCAGTTCTATGTAATCTCAATTTATTTTCTGGGTGTGGTATGGGTTCACCGATTGTTATTAACCATATATTCATATATATCTCACTTTTGATTTTTTATTTGGTACTAATAAGTTATATAATAGATTAAGTTTAATTTAATTATTTATACTTAGATTCGATTTACATTTATATCATTAAATTCTATACAGAGGTATTATTGTATTTGAAATATTAGAGAAATCCATTGATTCAACAAATTTTGAATGGACATATGACTTATTTTTCTCTTTCAAAACTTTTATAATAGAGTCTGCTATTGATTGTGGATTACTATGTGAAACATAACATCCACTGCTGCTATCTTTTGCAATTTCTAAAAGATCACTAACGTCAGTACTAACAAACGGCACATTGCAAGCTAATGATTCCTTAATTATATTAGGATAACCCTCATGACTAGATGTGAGCAAAACCAATTCACAAGAATTTATAAAAAAAGGCACCTTTTCAAAAGGTACATTTGTCATTTCTATTAACTCTAAGTCCTTAATCACCTTTTTAACTAACAAGATAGCTTCATGAGCCAAATTCGCTTGTTTTATGGGATTTTTAGATAAAACACTTGAATATAAAATCCACTTTTTTGATGAATCTGCCTCAATTAGTTTTAGAACTTCATTTTTAGCTGTTTCTTTTTTGATAGGCTTGAATTTTGATATATCAATAAAGTCTGGAATTACATGTATTGGCTTTTTAAATCTTGGAAATTTATTTAATATCTCACTTTTCATCCGATTTGACATAACTACAATTTCATCATAACGATTAAGAGATAAAATTGTAGCTCTTCTAGCAATGAAACTATGTATAATACCACCAATAGGTCCTTTTCTTAATTGGTACCAATCAGAACCTCGCAAAGTTAAAATCTTTTTCTTAGCTCTTAATAATGAAGTCAAATAACCACATCCTGAACCATATTGTGCATGAAGAATATCTTTTTTATATTTATTTCTATTCTGAATAAAATAACGCAAGAATCTAAAAAATTTACTTGGTTTTTTAAAATAAAGTAAATCCACATTAAAACCACCTTTTTTTATGTAAGGTAATTGTTGAAACATAAAAACGCCAGCAGATTTAGAAATTTCTTGATCAAATGAATGAGTCCAAATTATTTTCATATTTGCTTAATTTCTTCTAGATGTTAACAATTGAGTTATTATAGCTATTATAATAAATGGCACTAAAGCTAAAAAAGTTGCTTTGAAACTTGTAATAATTCCACTTCTAGTAGAATAGATCACTAAGTAAGTAAATATATAAGAATAGATAATTATAATCATTGGAGAAGGATTTTTAAGCAAAGAAGAATAAATAGTTTTTATTAAAATTCCATAAATAAACATATATATAAAAACTCCAATTTTACCAAAAGCCCAATAGCCTTCTTGAATAATAAAAAAACCATATCCTCCACCAGCCGCATGAACTTGAGGATAAAAAAGCTTTATGAATGTTACGGGTAAATTATCAGGGCGTGTTGGAAATATAAATCGAGGAATAAAACTGAATAAATCTGTAATAATACTGAGGCCATATGTAAACGAAGTTTGTCCAATTTCAAAGCCTCTAATTAATGTCATTAAATTTAATCCTGTTATTAACTCAGAATTATTCTCTAAACTTAAAAAATTCCATTTAATAATGTCAAAATGATCAGTTAGTATCTTTATCATAATTTCCGGATTTGAGGATGATCTCATAATTGATAATAAAGGCA
>JAQCJC010000009.1 GCA_027593245.1 Bacteroidota bacterium
TTTTAATTAAATTTAAAACATCATCATAATAAAATTATTATGGAAAAATTATTAGAAGAATTCTCACTTGGATTGTTTGTTTGGCAAACGTTACTTTTTATTGGGCTTTTATTGCTATTAAAAAAATATGCTTGGGGCCCAATTCTCAGTGCTGTAAATGAGCGAGAGGAAGGCATCAAAAATGCACTTAGTGCAGCCGATAATGCAAAAAAAGAAATGGAAAATCTTCAAGCAGACAATCAAAAGCTTTTGAAGGAAGCTCGCGCAGAGCGCGAAGCCATGCTTAAAGAAGCGCGCGAACTCAAAAACAAAATGATTGACGACGCCAAAGTAGAAGCTAAAGACCAGGCCAATAAACTTGTAGCGCAAGCTCAAGCTGCCATAGAAACAGAGAAAAAAGCCGCTATTGCAGATTTGAAAGCACAAGTTGCAGACCTTTCTATTTCTATTGCAGAAAAAGTGTTGGGAGAAGAATTATCAAACAAAGGAAAGCAAGAAAAATTAGTAGAGTCTATGTTGGACGATACGAGTTTAAACTAAATATATATGTCAGGGACAAGAGCAGCCATTCGATATGCTAAAGCTATTCTAAGCGTAGCAGAGGACAATAAAACATCGGCCCAGATTCAGCAAGACATGAATCAAATTGCTAATGCTATTGCATCTAACCCTGCATTGAACGAAGTTTTGAAATCCCCAGTCGTCAAACTGTCTGAAAAGACAGCTGTTTTGGGTAAACTGTTTTCAAAAATGAACCCAGAAGTAAGGTCTTTATTTAATGTTCTAGCATTGAACAAGCGTGTCGATTTGCTAGAGCAAATTGCACTACAGTTCAATCGATTGTATGATGAGCTTAACAATAAGGAACAAGCAACAGTAACTACTGCAGTGCCCATGACAGAAGCACTCGAAGAAAAGGTGATGGCAAAATTGAAAACATTGTCTAGCAAAGAAGTAACCTTGACCAAAATTGTAGATGAAACCATCCTTGGAGGATTTATCTTACGCGTTGGAGATCAGCAGTACAATGCAAGTGTTTCTAACCAATTGAATGAAATAAAAAGTAAATTTATAACAAATTAAAAACGAACTCATTTTGAGTTCAATGAGTTAAAAATAGATTAAAATGGCAGATGTAAAAGCAGCTGAAATTTCAGCAATTTTAAAGCAACAACTTTCAGGATTTGAGGCTACTGCTTCTTTGGATGAAGTAGGAACTGTTCTTACTGTTGGGGATGGAATTGTTCGTGCCTACGGACTTTCCAACGCGCAGTATGGAGAATTAGTTCAATTTGACGGAGGTCTTGAAGGTATCGTTCTAAACCTTGAAGAAGACAATGTGGGGATTGTACTTTTAGGTACTTCCAAAGTCGTAAGAGAAGGATCGACAGTAAAACGCACGGGGCGCATTGCTTCAATCAATGTTGGTGAAGGTATCGTAGGACGTGTTGTTGACACGCTTGGAACACCAATTGACGGGAAAGGTCCAATAGAGGGTGATGTTTATGAAATGCCATTGGAAAGAAAAGCGCCTGGAGTTGTATTTCGAGAGCCCGTAACTGAGCCACTTCAAACAGGCATTAAATCTATTGATGCCATGATCCCTGTTGGACGTGGACAAAGAGAGCTTGTGATTGGGGACCGTCAAACAGGTAAAACAACAGTTTGTATTGACACCATCCTTAATCAGAAAGAATTTTTCGATGCAGGTGAGCCAGTGTATTGTATTTATGTTGCTGTTGGACAAAAAGCGTCTACAGTAGCTAACATTGCAAAAACATTAGAAGACAGAGGAGCTTTGGCTTACACTACAATTGTAGCGGCCAACGCGTCAGACCCTGCGCCAATGCAAGTCTATGCACCATTTGCAGGAGCTGCTATTGGAGAATATTTTAGAGATACTGGTCGACCAGCATTAATTATATACGATGACTTGTCAAAACAAGCGGTAGCTTATCGTGAAGTATCACTATTACTTCGTCGCCCACCAGGACGTGAGGCTTACCCTGGGGATGTGTTTTACTTACACTCTCGTTTATTAGAGCGCTCGGCAAAAGTTATCAATGATGATACAATTGCAAAAGACATGAACGATTTGCCAGATTCTCTCAAACCATTGGTAAAAGGAGGAGGATCTTTAACGGCACTTCCAATCATTGAAACACAAGCAGGAGATGTATCAGCTTATATCCCTACCAACGTAATTTCGATTACAGACGGTCAGATTTTCTTGGATGGAGATTTATTTAACTCTGGTGTACGTCCAGCAATTAATGTTGGTATTTCGGTATCTCGTGTGGGTGGTAGTGCGCAAATTAAGTCCATGAAGAAAGTATCTGGAACGCTAAAGCTAGACCAAGCTCAGTTCCGTGAATTGGAAGCCTTTGCAAAATTTGGTTCTGATTTAGATGCGGTTACACTTAATGTTATTGAAAAAGGGAAACGTAACGTTGAAATATTAAAACAAGCGCAAAATGATCCTTATGCAGTAGAAGATCAAATTGCGATTATTTATGCAGGATCGAAAAACTTACTGCGTGATGTTCCTGTAAATAAAGTCAAAGAATTTGAAACTGAGTTTATCGAATTCTTAAAAGCAAAACACAGTGATGCTTTGGCAACACTAAAATCTGGGAAACTTACCGATGAGGTAACCGATATTTTAACAAAAGTTGCAAAAGATTTATCAGCCAAATACAATTAATTTTAAATTAAAGAACTAATTTAAAGCATGGCAAATTTAAAAGAAATAAGAAACAGAATTTCGTCCGTATCGTCTACGATGCAGATTACCAGTGCCATGAAAATGGTATCTGCAGCCAAGCTCAAAAAAGCACAAGACGCCATCACAGCGATGCGTCCTTATGCTGATAAATTGACCGAACTACTTCAAAATCTAAGTGCAACTTTGGACGCCGATAGCGGAAGTAAATTTGCAGATCAACGCGAGGTCAAAAACGTTCTTATTGTTGCCATAACATCTAATAGAGGATTATGTGGTGCCTTTAATTCTAACATCATAAAACAAGCTAGTCATTTGGCAACAAACTATAAAGATAAAAATGTTTCAGTTGTTGCAATTGGTAAAAAAGCAAACGACGCCCTTTCAAAGGAGCATGAAATTTTAGCCAATGAAAGTACTGTTTTTGATGACCTAACTTTTGATAATGTAGCACAAATTGCGGAGTTGTTGATGAAAAAGTTTGAGGAGGGAAGCGTTGATAAAATTGAACTGGTCTACAACAAGTTTAAAAACGCGGCAACTCAAATTGTAACCACTGAGCAGTTTTTACCGATTGTTTCTAGTGCTGAAGATGCTAATGCCAATCAAGATTATATTTTTGAGCCTTCAAAAGTAGAGATTGTAGAGACTCTGATTCCAAAATCTTTAAAAACACAACTGTTCAAAGCCATTCGTGATAGTTTTGCAAGCGAACACGGCGCACGTATGACCGCCATGCACAAAGCGACCGATAACGCAACAGAGCTTAGAGATCAGCTTAAATTGACTTACAACAAAGCACGACAAGCCGCTATTACCAATGAAATTTTAGAAATTGTTGGTGGTGCTGAAGCGTTGAATAATTAAGCGTATTATAATACATCTATAAGCCTCGCATTTGCGGGGTTTTTTTGTGGAATGAAGGTTGATTCAATTTTAATAATGGAACTCAAAAAACAGCTTTAATTTTATAATTAAATAAAAAAAATGAATTTCAATACTACCTATAAAACTTCACTTCTTTGTTTGTCTTTTTTGTTGGGTTGTAGAACAACAAAATCTACGCTTTTCGTCTCCAAGTCTCCAATTTCAATAGCAGCGCCTTACTTCCAATCTTGGGTTGCTGGAATTCAAGGCGGCGGTAGTGGGGTCGATGTATTTTTACCTGTAAAAGATCTAAATAACATAACCCCTGACAGTCTACATTTTAGAGGACAGCGCGTCATAGTAATTTATAAAGATCAACATATTACAGCTCGCTTTCAAACAGCAGACAACCAATTGGAAAAAGTGATTTTGAGCAATGAGCCTTTAGCAGAAGCCAACAATATATTACTTCCACTTGGCGATAACTCACCATTTGAGTTGCACAAAAACACATGTGTTTTAAGTTACCGCTTGAACAATAAAAGATATTATTATAAAATTTTAGATTTAACAAAGTCCAATTGCACTCCTTATCCTTCTTCACCCCCACCAACGCATTAATTATTGTATCTGGTCTAAAAAGTGTATTTTTAAGGCCATAAAAGCAATAACTTGGGCATTCTTAAAACTCTTTACAAACAAACGTTTATTTATGGGCTCGCTACTGTAGTCCCAAAAATGCTAAGCTTTCTTCTTGTGCGTTTACATACCGACAAATCGGTGCTTGAAAATGTAGCCGACTATGGTGATGTCTCTCTTATCTTTGCCTATTTTGTTTTGTTTAACGTTCTTTTGGCTTATGGAATGGAAACGGCCTTTTTTCGTTTTTTGAATAGTGAACAAAAAAAGAAAGCCGTACTAAGTACTTCGGCAATTTCGCTTGTGCTCACCTCTACATTGGTTTTAGTTATTGGGTATTTTTTTAGAAACGAGGTTTCAAGGATTACTCATATTGATGCTGATTACATTGTACTCGTCTTATGGATTTTGTTCTTTGATGCCCTGGTAATTATTCCCTTTGCGTATTTAAGAGCTATGGGTAAGCCCATAAAATATACGGCTTTAAAACTCCTTAATGTGGCTCTAAATTTGGGATTAAATATTGTCCTACTGCTCTTCCTAAAATCTTGGTCTGAATCCTCTGCATTTTGGACTATATTCTATCGTCCTAATTTCGAAGTGCATTATATATTTATTGCTAATTTAGTGGCCAGCGGAGTTACATTTCTGACCCTAATCTCTTTTTACTTTAAATTAAATTACAACTTCGATGCTAAACTTTGGAAACAAATGTTGCGTTACGCTTTTCCAGTACTTATTGCCGGAATTGCTTTTTCCATCAATGAGACTTTTGACCGAATTTTACTTGAGCGCCTTCTTCCAGAAAATTTAGCTAAAGACGCTATTGGAACCTATTCAGCATGCTACAAACTCGCTTTGTTTATGATGCTTTTTGCTACGGCCTACCGTTTGGGTATCGAGCCTTTCTTTTTCAGCAATGCCAAAGACAAAGACGCCAAAGCTAACTATGCGAAAATCTTAGAATTCTTTGTCATTTTTGGAGCTTTGATTTTATTAACTGTTGTGGTTTTTGTAGATATTTTAAAGTTAATTCTTATTCCGAATGAAGCTTATTGGGAAGCCATGACTGTAGTTCCAATTTTGTTACTAGCCTATTTATTTTTGGGGGTTTACCACAACCTTTCAGTATGGTACAAAATTACTGACCGTACCAAATTTGGCGCGTATATTTCTATTTTCGGAGCACTCATCACACTTTTGATTAATATCATATTTATCCCAAAATTTGGATATATGGCCTCTGCAATAGCAACGCTTTTTGCTTATGCGGCTATGGCTTTTACATCATATATTTTGGGTAAAAAATATTACTCTATCCCATATAATCTAAAAAAAATGGGGCTTTATTTGGTCCTGTCTATTATTTTTTCGGCGCTTTCATTTTATCTATTTAGAGAACAATATTTCATCGGTATTCTTTTTATCTTAATTTTGATGGCTGCCATATGGGTTAAAGAAAAGACTTTTTTAAAACAACTTGCTAAATCCTAGTTATGAAGATCAACATCATCAACAAATCCTCAAATGTATTACCACATTATGAAACCATTGCCTCTGCTGGCATGGATTTACGAGCTCATTTAGAAAATGAGATAGTGCTCCCCCCTATGGAGCGCGTTATAATTCCGACCGGCCTTTTTATGGAGCTTCCTGTTGGCTATGAGGCACAAGTGCGCCCAAGAAGCGGGTTAGCCGCCAAACATGGTCTTACCGTACTCAATAGCCCCGGCACTGTTGATGCCGATTATAGAGGAGAAATTGGCGTTATTCTCGTCAATCTTTCCAATACCGCTTTTACCATCAAAAATGGAGAACGTATCGCTCAGATGGTAATTGCTAAACACGATCGTGCCGAGTGGGAAGAAGTTCAAAGCCTTTCTGATACAAGCCGCGGCACTGGCGGCTTTGGAAGCACAGGGCGTCAATGATTTGCAAACCCTACATATCAATTTATCTATTCATTCTATTTTTTAGCTCAGGTACTGCTGCACAAGTCCAAGGCGACAGTTTGATTAATGAAGCTCAATCCAATTTAGAGGTTCAATTTCAAAATAAATTTTATGAAGCTTTAAAACAAAAAGGGATCGAGAACTACAGCAAAGCCATAGATGCATTTGTATATTGTGCAGAATTATTCCCTGACCGTGCGGTTATTTACTATCAATTAGGCACACTTTATTTTGTTACGAAGTCCTATGGCCGAGCCGAAAGTAATCTTCAGAAAGCCATAGAGTTAGACCCTAGTAATTTTTGGTACAAGGAACAACTTTACCAGCTCTATGCAGCTCAAAACAACTTTAATAAAGCCATTTATACCCTAATATCGTTGCTGGACAAAGACCCAATTTATGAAGAAGAGTTAGTGAATTTGTATGTACGCGCTGGGCGGTTTGAGGAAGCTATTGTACTCATCGAGGCTTTGGACCAACGCTATGGGCACAATGTACTTCGCGATAGGACACGTGTAAAAATTTACAAGCAAACAGCAAATCAAAACGCGCACATCAGCTTTCTAAAAACAAGACTTAAAGAAGCACCTGAAAATGCACAAAATTTTTTAAATTTAGTTTATACCTTAAGCGAATACAACAAAGAAAACGAAGCATTTTCTACTGCAAAATTGTTTTTAGAAATGCATCCCAAATCGCACATTGCACACGTTGCATTGTATAAGTTTTATTTGAATGCCAAGAACTATGAGCTCGCCATAGCTTCAATGAAGATAGTCACGGGGAGTAATATTTTAGAGCCTCATTTGAAAGTTAAGGTACTGAGTGACTTTATGCAATTTGTACAAAAAAACCCTGAGTATAAAAATGTTTTAATTGAAGTGCAACCCGCTCAATCTTTAGACACTTCAAAACGTTCAAATAGAGATTGGGCTAAATATTACCAACACCAAAATAAATTTGAACAAGCAGTTGAATATTATAAAAAAGCATTAGTAGATGCCCCGGACGATCTTCAGTTAATCAAAGCATTAGCAAAGCTTTATTTGGATACAAACCAATACGCTTCTGCTGTAGAATTTACTTTAGAAAAGGCGGAGTTATTTCCAACTCAAATTGAACTATATTTGATTTGCAGCCAATCCCAATTGGCGTTAAAGCAAATAGATGATGCACTTGTAACTTTAGAAATAGGGCTGGACTACATTTTCGAGGATAATGAATTAGCAGCTCAATACTATTTACTAATGGCGAATATTCACAAAATAAAAAACAATATTAAAAAAGCTAAAACGTTTAGCAATAAAGCTGAGGCAATTCAATTGAAGCAATGAAGAACATTTTAATTAGTTTAATTGTATGTGTACTTTTTGGATGTAAAAGCAGCCAGCCCCTTTCCTCTACCACAAGGCTTAACCCTAAACTAAAGGCGAAACAGATCTTAAAAGCCCATAACAAGGAAAATGCAGATTTTACGACCTTGCAATCCCGTGTAAAAATAGAATTGATTCAGGGTGACCAATCCCAATCCCACACCGTTAGCTTACGCATGGAACATAATAAAACCATTTGGATTAATGCTTTTTTGAATATGGTTAGGCTAAAAATCACCCCTGAAAGAGTGCAAATGTACAACAAGCTCGACCGCACCTATTTCGATGGAGATTTCTCCTTTATAAAGGACTTATTAGGGGTAGAACTTACTTTCTCAAATATAGAAAACTTAATCCTCGGGGATGCGCTATTTAAGCACAAGCCCAATGCCTTAAAAAGACAACCCCACCCAAAGGCTTACGCTCTAACACCAAAGGAACAACACCCTTTGTACGATCTGTTTTATAGGATCAACCCTAGCTATTTTAAAATAGACGTCCAAGAAGTTTCTCAGCCGTTAAGCAACAGAATGTTGAACGTGTTTTACCAAGAGTTTCAAGAAATTGAACAACAGATTTTACCACAAAAAATTTCAATTAAACTAATCGAAAATCAAAAGGAAACCACCTTGAAAATGAATTTTAAATCCGTAAGTTTGAACCAGCCTTTACGGTTTCCTTTCAAGTTTCCGTCTGGGTTTAAACCGATTGACTTCTGATGCATTACAAGACAAGATATATAACCTTTATTTTTTTCAGCCTGTTTGCGCTAAGTCATTTTGGCCTACACGCTCAAACTAAGCGTCAGTTACAGCTTGAAGAGCGCCGTCGGGAGTTACAGCAAGAAATCAGGCAGATTACAAATTTGTTATTTACAGGTAAAAAGGAAGAAAAATCGGTTGTTAGTGTAGTGGAAGATTTAAATTATAAAATTAGTGTTCGTAAAAATCTAATGCGCATCACTAACCAACAAGCTAATTTGTTGACTCGTGAGATCACCAGCAATCAAAGTGAGATTTCTAAGAGACGGGATCGACTTAAGGTTTTAAAAGATGACTACGGAAATATGATTGTTAAATCATACAAAAATAGAGCCAATCAAAATAAACTCATGTTCTTGTTATCCTCCTCCAATTTTCAGCAGGCATATAGGCGATTGCAGTACATAAAGCAGTATGCTGATTACCAAAAGGAACAGGCTATAATCATAAAAGAAGAAACGGAAAAACTAAAGCAATTGAATCAGGACTTATTGGTCCAAAAAAAGGAAAAACAGAAATTAGTTGCCGAGAACAAGGCTGCAAAATTAATTTTAGATAAAGAGCTAAAAGCTCAAGAAACACTTATAAATTCGATCCAAAAGAACCTCTCTAAATTTACTGCACAGATAAAACTTAAACAAAAAGAGTCAGAAAAACTAGATCGAGAAATCCAGAAATTAATTCGAGAGGCCATTGCTGCCTCAAATAGAAAAGCAGGAAAATCTACAAAACGAGCAACCTTTTCGCTGACTCCAGAGCAGAAAATATTGGCGGCCAATTTTACTTCTAATAAAGGTAAATTGCCCTGGCCAGTAGCCAGTGGAGTTGTTAAAATGCGTTATGGCACTAACCCTTCGCCAATTGATCCAACAATAAAGATCCAAAGTAATGGAGTTCGGATTGCGACCAACAAAGGCGAGCAGGTACGGGCTGTTTTTGAGGGGACTGTTCAAGGGATAATGACCCCGAAAAACGGCAACAATGCGATTATGATTCGCCATGGCAACTATATTACAGTTTATAAAAACTTGTCTAAGTTCTATGTTAATAAAGGGGATAAGGTCAGTACAAAACAAGTTATTGGGGAAGTCATTACCAATAAAAGTACGGGGGATTCAATCTTAAGTTTTGGCATTTATAAAGACAGTTCTATCCAAAATCCTTCGCATTGGATTTATAGACTATAAAGGTTACTTGCTCTCAAAAAGCGCTTTGAGTTCTGTTGCGTCTTTAGCTTTAATTTTTCCAGCCAACACCAAGCTTAATTGTCGGCGACGTAATGCTCCATCAAAACGATTTTTTTCTTGATCCGTTTCGGGGATTAGTTCGGGTATGCGAACAGGCTTTCTTTGCTCGTCTACCGCCACAAATGTAAAAATAGCTTCATTTGCTTTTATTGGGGCATTAAAATTATTGTCTGTATACCATACGTCCAGATATACCTCCATAGAACTATTGAATGCGCGGGATACTTTAGCTTCTATGGTCACAATACTTCCCAGCGGAATGGCATGATTAAAGGCCACGTGATTTACAGAAGCTGTAACTACAATCTGTTCAGAATGACGCTGCGCTGTAATACTTGCGGCACGGTCCATGCGCGCCAATAGTTCTCCCCCAAAAAGGGTGTTGATTGCATTTGTTTCGCTGGGCAATACCAGATCTGTAACAATGGTTTTAGAATTGGAAGGGTGTTTTGCAGTCATAGTATAATGTTCTATGAAACAAAGGTACAATTATAGAATTATATCTAGAATTTATTACGGGACCTCTTTAATTAATAACCAGGCAGCAGCGTCTTGAGTACGCTTAATAGTGTAAAGCGCACGTTCAGCTTCTGGACGAGTACGGAAGCTTTCATACACAACCTGATGTAGACCATAACGATTTTGACCAATTTTTCGGGCATTAAACCCAAGGCGTTTAAGCTGTCGGAGCTTACGCTCACTGTTGGCCTCAACGCGGAACGCACCTGCAACAATATGAAAACTTCCTAAAGACCTCTCAAGTTCTAAAGTCACAGCGGGCAGAGGATTACTCAAAACAAATGTAGCTTCTTGAATTTTGTTGTCTAAAGCAATATTAGCATCCTGTTGGGCTAATATGTTTTGCTGCTCTATTTGCTTTAAATAGGCATTTGAACCAAAAAATCCACCCAAGCCCAGCATGAGTACTGCAACCGCAGCATACTTAAAAAGAACTTGTGTCTTTTGTTTTCTAGATGCTAATACAATTGGCGCTTTTTTGTCGGAGAATTTTGAAATTTCTGGAGAGACAAATTGCGACAGTCCAAAGGACTCAGTTAAATAGTTTACAATATAGGAAGGCTCAAAAAGTAATTGCCCATCCTTAGTTCTTTTTAATTCGCCAATATTTGGTAAAATTAACGTCTCACCTCTCTTCAAACGCTGTTCTAGGCTTACCACTTGTTTGGTAATTTTATCGATTGCGTTTTCATAAGAAATTTGCTCAATTTCAGCAATATGATTCGCCAAAACACCATCATTAGATTGCAATTGCCCATTAAAAGACAGGCGTTTTTTTGGAGGGTAAAAAGTATTTGATGTCTGGTGAATACTTGCAGGAATTTTATGCGTCAGGAAAGCACCAAAACCAGGCACCACGACACATTCGTAGCGGTAAAGTAGATTGCTGATGTATTGACTCAATTGCATAATCTCAAATGTATAAATTTTTTTTGAATTTACACGCCGACTTAAAGAAGAAGTTTGTCTCACAGATTTTATATATTTACGTCTAAATTTCCCCCAAATGAAGCCTACAAAATTATATTATGCCATGGCCCTTCAGGCTGTTCCTCATATTGGCGATATTACCGCCAAAAAACTCATTCAACATTGCGGTACACCAGAGGCGGTATTTAAAGCCTCGAAAAAAGAACTTGAATCTATTGATGGAATAGGCGCTGTAATCATCAATGCGCTACGTCATTCGAAAACTTTAAGATTGGCGGAACAAGAACTAGAGTTTATTAATAAAAACAATATTCAAGCAAATTACTTTGAAGATGAAGACTATCCTTTTCGGCTCAAACACTGTATTGATGGCCCTTTAGTGTTATTCAAAAAAGGAAACATTAAATGGAATGCATCGCCAGTAATTAGTATTGTAGGGACACGAAAACTGACACGCTATGGCAAAAAACAATGCGAGGATTTAGTTGATGAACTTTCAGTATTTAACCCCATTGTTGTATCAGGGTTTGCTTACGGCGCTGATATAACGGCGCATAAAGCGGCACTTAAACACAATTTGCAAACTGTAGGGTGTATGGCTCATGGACTTCATAACACTTATCCTTCAGGACATAAAAAATACCGCAATGCTGTCGAATCTCATGGCGGGGTTATTAGTGATTTTTGGAGTACCGATAGCTTTAATCCTTACAATTTTTTGAGAAGAAACCGCCTGATTGCCGGTTTAAGCGAAGCTACTATTGTTATTGAATCTGGGGCAAAAGGAGGCAGCCTAAGTACTGCGCGTTTAGCACTTGATTACAACCGTGAAGTCTTTGCAGTTCCAGGGCGAACTGACGATTCACAAAGTATTGGCTGCCTTAATTTAATAAAAACAAAAAATGCCCATCTTCTATCCACTCCAGCAGATGTGGCATACATACTTAATTGGTCAATCGAAACAAAGGCAAAACCTATTCAAAAAAAACTATTCGTTAGCATGAAACCCGAAGAGTTAGAAATATATAATTGCCTAAAAAAACGGGGGAGACTGCCTTTAGATCTCATTGCATTGCAGTGTAAAATGCCAACTTCTGAAGCAGCTTATCTATTAATGAATTTAGAATTGAATGGGGCTGTTCGCCCACTTCCTGGAAAAGAATTTGAATTGGCTTAATAGCCCAGTTTTTCCCGCACTCGACTTAAAACTTTGTTTGCGACTGCATTTGCTTTTTCTGCCCCTAAGGCTAGAGCTTGTACTATTTCCTCAGGGTTTGCTATATAGTGGTTATAGCGTTCGCGTTCGTCAGAAAATTGTTTACAGATTAAGTCAAACAATGCTTGTTTTGCATGACCATATCCGTAATTTCCGCCTTCGTAATTTTTTTTCATCTCGGCAATTTCTACAGCTGAAGCGAGTAACTCATACAAAGCAAAGCAGTTACAGCTATTCCAGTCTTTAGGCTCTTCTAGTGGAGTGCTATCTGTCTTGATAGACATAATTTGTTTACGAAGCTTTTTGTCATTTTGAAAAATATCAATGACATTATTTTTGCTTTTACTCATTTTTTGACCGTCTGTTCCTGGGATGAGTTTTGTTTGCTCTTGAATTTTAGCTGTAGGTAAAACAAAGGTCTCACCCATTTTGGCGTGAAATCGCGATGCGACATCTCTAGTCATTTCAATATGTTGAAGCTGATCTTTCCCAACTGGGATAACATGAGCATCATACAATAAAATATCGGCAGCCATGAGCATAGGATAGCTAAACAAACCGCCATTTATATCTTCTAAACGACTCGCTTTATCTTTAAAACTATGTGCTAATTCTAATCTGGAAAAAGGGAAAAAACAACTCAAATACCATGCGAGTTCCGTAGCTTGAGGGACATCGCTTTGCTTGTAAAAAACTGTGGTGTTGATATCAAGGCCGCAAGCGAGCCAAGCTGCAGCTGTGGACAAGGTGTTTTGTCTTAGTGTTTCTGCGTCTTTGATTTGTGTAAGCGAGTGTAAATCGGCAATAAACAAAAAGGAATCATTTGTACGATTGTTGCTCATCTCAATCGCAGGGATGATGGCTCCTAAAATATTTCCTAGATGTGGTGTGCCTGTACTCTGTACCCCTGTTAAAATTCTTGCCATGTAGCTGTTATTGCTTTGATTTTGCTACAAAGGTACTTTTTTTGCCCTAATCGCTCAATATTTTTATTAGTTTTGATGCTAATGAAGTTAATACAATACCCGCTTTGGATAATTTATAGAGTTTGGTTCTATGTTTTAGTAGGGTTGACTATTGTAGTTTTATTTCCTTTATTATTTATATCCGTATTAAGATCTTCTTGGTACCCTTTCTTTTTCAGATTAGCCCGAGTTTGGTCTAAATGCATTCTTTTGGGGATGGGATTTTATTGGCAGACAAAATGGGCGCAAGAATTAGAAAAAGGGCAGAGCTATATTTTTGTAGCAAACCACACCTCAATGACGGACATTATGTTGATGTTTGTTGTAATTAAAAACCACCCATTTGTCTTTGTTGGTAAACAAGAATTAGCTCGGATTCCATTGTTTGGGTTTTTTTACAAACGTACTTGTATCCTTGTCGACCGAGGGGATATTAAAAGCAGGCAAGCCGTTTTCAAGAGAGCCCAAAAGCGCATTGAAAGTGGCCTAAGTATTTGTATTTTTCCAGAAGGAGGTGTCCCCCCAGAATCGGTTGTTTTAGACCGTTTTAAGTTAGGGGCATTCCGTTTAGCCGTTGACCATCAATTACCATTAGTACCCCTCACTTTTCTAGATAACAAAAAAAGATTATCCTATACTATTTTTAGCGGAGGCCCCGGGAGGATGAGAACAATAGGGCATTCGTTTTTACACCCAAAAAATTATGGTAAAGATGCTGCAAAAAAAATGAGCAGTGCGGTCTATGACCTTCTGCTCACTTCTTTAAAAGGGGAATAAATTAATTTTCTGCCGTTTTAAACCCCGTCTTTGATGGCTGTTTTAATTTTTTCTTCAAGCTCATCCATAAGGTCTGGATTGTCTTTTATCATTTGCTTAACGGCATCGCGTCCTTGTCCTAGTTTAGTTTCATCATAGCTAAACCACGACCCACTTTTTTTGATAATTTCAAAATCAACCGCAAGATCAAGGATTTCACCAACTTTAGAAACACCTTCACCATACATAATGTCAAATTCTACAAGTTTGAATGGAGGAGCAACTTTATTTTTTACCACTTTGACCCGAGTTTTGTTTCCAAGAACCGTTCCGTCCGTGTCCTTTATTTGGGTCGATCGTCTAATATCCAAACGGACAGAGGCGTAAAATTTTAGGGCATTTCCCCCTGTTGTAGTTTCTGGATTTCCAAACATTACCCCAATTTTTTCACGCAATTGGTTGATGAAAATCATCGTACAGTTTGTCTTACTTATTGATCCTGTAAGTTTTCTTAGTGCTTGAGACATCAGTCGAGCGTGAAGACCCATTTTTGAATCGCCCATCTCTCCTTCAATTTCGCTTTTTGGCGTTAGCGCCGCAACCGAGTCAATAACAATCATATCGATTGCTCCTGAACGTATTAGGTTATCCGCAATCTCTAGAGCTTGTTCTCCGTTGTCGGGCTGTGAAATGATGAGGTTATCAATATCAATCCCTAGGTTTTGAGCATAAAACCGATCGAAGGCATGTTCGGCATCAATGAATGCCGCAATCCCTCCTGCTTTTTGAGCCTCGGCAATAGCATGAAGGGTAAGCGTAGTTTTTCCGGATGATTCTGGTCCGTAAATTTCTATAACACGCCCCTTGGGATAACCGCCAACCCCTAAGGCAAGATCTAACCCCAATGAGCCAGAAGAAATAACATCCACATCAACCACAGGGGCATCACTCATTTTCATTACGGTGCCTTTTCCGTATGCTTTGTCGAGTTTGTCTAGGGTTAATTTTAGCGCTTTGAGTTTTGCTTCTTTTTCGTTGCTCATATTTTAATGTTTTAAGGGTTGTTTTAGTCTTGCTAAAATACTATTTCTTTGCAAAATTTACGGTATTCAAAAACGCTTTTTGTATAAATTTAACGCACCAAGCGCGGTTTTTTTGATAAACCATATGCAAAACCATTTCACTTTCCTTCACAATTATAAAAAGTATTACATTTGTAGCTAATATATTCATTAACTTAAACTCAGGTATAGCATGCAACTGTACAACAACTTAAGCAATAATGAAAGAGCAGATCTTATAAAAGATGCAGGTAAAGACCGCCTTACCATCTCTTTCTACAAATATGCCAAAATCGGCAATCCTGAACTTCTTCGAAATCACTTGTTTATATTTTGGAACTCCATAGATGTCCTAGGCCGGATTTATGTTGCCCACGAAGGAATTAATGCACAGTTATCCGTGCCGGCAGAAAATTTTAATATCTTCAAGGCTCATTTAGATACTATTTCATTTCTTGAGAACGTTCGGCTCAACATAGCCATCGAACAAGACATGTTTTCTTTCCTCAAACTTAAAGTAAAAGTGAGAGATAAAATTGTCGCCGATGGACTAAGCGATGAAACATTTGATGTGACTGACATTGGAACACATGTTGATGCGGAAAAATTTAATGAACTTATTGAAGACGAAAATACGGTTCTTGTTGATATGCGCAACCATTACGAAAGTGAAATAGGACATTTTAAAAACGCCCTAACTCCTGACGTTGACACGTTTAGAGACTCCCTGGATTTAATTGAAGATCAGCTTAAAGAGCACAAAGAAAGCAAAAAGCTTGTGATGTATTGCACTGGAGGAATTCGTTGTGAAAAAGCGAGTGCTTATTACAAACACAAAGGATTCAAAAATGTTTACCAGCTAGAGGGCGGAATTATAAATTACGCCCGACAAGTCAGCACTTTAGGATTGGAAAATAAGTTTTTTGGTAAAAATTTCGTGTTTGACCAAAGACGAGCGGAAAAGATCTCGGATGAAGTTATTGCACAATGTCATCAATGCGGTGCCCCAGCAGATATTCATATAAATTGCGCCAACGAGGCATGTCACTTATTATTTATTCAATGCGATTCGTGTAAAGAAACCATGGAGAATTGTTGTTCATCGTCTTGTATGGAGATCAACCGCTTACCCTACGAACAGCAAAAAGCGCTGCGCAAAGGCCAAGGCAATAGCAACGATATTTTCAAAAAAGGCCGTGCGGACCATCTGCCACACAAAAAAGACCTCAGAAATATTTTTGAGACCTTGCAGAAGCAGCCCTAACTCAAACAGGGTTTTGTGTAATATCAATCTTTTTTAAGTTCCTAAATAAGCTTATATTTACCTATCGATTGAATTAATAAACAGTTGTTTGTGTTTTTGACACAAACAATCATAATATAAAGCAATATGGGGTGTGCAAGTTGCGCAACAAGTAAAAATGGCCAGCCAAAAGGATGCAAAAATAATGGGACTTGCGGCACAGATTCCTGCAACAAACTTACCGTATTTGATTGGCTTTCAAACATGAGTTTACCAAGTGGTGCTCAGCCGTTCAATTGGATTGAAGTACGGTTTAAGAATGGGCGTAAGCAGTACTACAAAAACACTGAGAAGCTCACATTAAGTATTGGTGATGTGGTCGCAACAGAAGCTGAGTCTGGACACGACGTTGGTATGGTAACTTTAACAGGGGAGTTGGTGAAGGTACAGATGAAGCGCAAAAAAATACCAGAGACCGTAGAAAAAACACTAAAAATTTTCCGTAAAGCAACTCAAAGGGACATCGACATTTGGATAGAGTGTAGAGATAAAGAAGAGGAGATGCAAGTTAAAGCACGACAGTTTGCTATTGATTTGCGGCTAGACATGAAAATCTCTGATATTGAGTTTCAAGGGGATGGAAGCAAAGCAACGTTTTATTACACTGCAGATGCGCGCGTTGATTTTAGAGAACTTATTAAGGTTTACGCTAGAGAGTTTAGAATCCGGATTGAAATGAGGCAAGTAGGTTTGCGCCAAGAAGCTGCAAGACTTGGCGGAATTGGCTCATGCGGCCGCGAGCTGTGCTGCTCAACATGGCTTACTGATTTTAGATCAGTAAGCACCTCTGCAGCGCGCTACCAACAACTATCTTTAAATCCTTTAAAATTAGCAGGGCAATGTGGAAAGCTAAAATGTTGTTTAAATTATGAATTAGATGCCTATTTAGATGCACTTCAATCTTTTCCAAAAACAACGGTCAAACTAAAGACAGAAAAAGGAACTGCAGTTTGTCAAAAAACGGATATTTTTAAAGGTATTATGTGGTATGCTTACGAAGGAGAGTGGATGAATTGGTTCACCTTAACTACTGAGCAAGCTAATGCCATTATCGACTCTAACAAATCAGGGCAAAAAGTATCGAGTTTAGAAGAATACGCCGTTGAGCTTTCCGCTACAACAGATACTAAAGTCGATTTCGAAAACGTTGTTGGACAAGACAGCTTAACACGCTTTGATCGCCCTAAAGGCAACCCAAATAATAGAAAAAGAAAACGCAGCAATAAACGAAAGCCTCGAAATGAAAGCGTACAAAAAAATAATTCTACGAAGTCTAAAAAGAATGCGAATTAGACTAATATATGGCATTTTAGTTATTGTTTTGATGGCTTCTTGTAATCGAAACTCAACTTTTGATCATTACACTTCAATTGACGGTAATTGGGGGAAAGACGAGGTTATTTCTTACGACTTCACAATAACGGATAGTATTAAAAAACACAATCTGTTTTTTAAAATCAGAACATCTGAGGACTATAAATTCAGCAATTTGTATCTTATAGTCGATTTAAAGTACCCTAACGGCAAGCTGCAAAAAGACACTTTAGAATACCAAATGGCAAGACCAGACGGTTCTATGTTGGGGGATGGTCTAATGCTTATTAAGGAACACAAACTTTGGTATAAAGGACACCAAACCCCTTTTGTGTTTTCCGAAAAAGGAGATTATACGATCAGTATACGTCAAGCAATGCGCGCACTGAACAAAGTCTCTGGGCTGAAATCTTTAGAAGGAGTTTTGGATGTAGGGTTTAGTATAGAAAATTTGGATTAATAAATAATGGCAAAGAAAAAAACAAATAAGAAAACAAATTTTTCAAAGCAAAAGCGCTGGTTTTGGCTTTTATTTCTTTGCGGAATAAGTTTGATCCCTGTTATTTTCCTTTTGGCTTCTTTTGGTGCATTTGGCTTTATGCCCGACCATACTGCGCTTGAAAACCCCAGAACAAATTTAGCAACTGAGGTAATTTCATCGGACGGTGTTACACTTGGAAAATTTTACTACGAAGACAACCGCACGCCAGTCAGTTTTAATGAGCTTCCAAAACACTTAGTAGACGCCCTTATTGCGACTGAAGATATTCGTTATTTTGATCATGCTGGAATAGATGCTCGTGGAACTTTAAGAGCATTATTTAAATTTGGCCAAGGTGGCGGTGCAAGTACAATTTCGCAACAGCTTGCCAAGCAGCTTTTTCATGGAGAAGGTTCAAGAAATACATTTGGGCGAATTACTCAAAAAATTAAAGAATGGGTCATCGCAACACGCCTCGAAAAACAGTACACCAAAGAGGAGATTATAGCTCAATATTTTAATATTTACGACTTTGGAAATAACGCTGATGGGATTCGAAGTGCTGCCCGAATTTATTTTGGCAAGGAACCTTCAGCTCTTAATTTAAAAGAATCAGCGATGTTGGTGGGGATGTTCAAAAATTCTTCCCTATATAATCCTCGTCCAGAGCGTAACCCTGTTGGAACAAAAAACCGACGAAATGTCGTGCTTTCACAAATGGAGAAATACGGTTTTATTACTCAAACAGTCAAGGATTCATTACAACAAACCCCATTAAATTTAAATTACACACCAGAGTCGCACCGTGAAGGCATTGCTACTTATTTTAGAGCGTATTTAAAAACCTTTTTAAAAGACTGGATTAACAAAAGCGAAAATGTTAAGCCCAATGGCGAAAAATACAACATCTACAAGGACGGACTTAAAATTCACACGACAATCGATTCTAGAATGCAATTCCTAGCAGAACAATCCGTCACAGAACACATGAAAGCCTTACAGGCCGAATTTTTTGTGCAAAACACACCCCGTCGCAATCCGACAGCTCCGTTTTTAAACCTTAAGGATGAAGAAATAGAAAGGCTGCTTAAGCTAGGGATGAAGCGATCAGAGCGTTGGCGAAAAATGCGGTATGATCTTAAAAAACCAGTACGAGAAATTATTGCTTCATTTGATAAGCCTACAAAAATGCGGGTCTTCTCTTGGACAGCGCCCAATAATGAAATCGATACTATACTGACGCCAATGGACTCAATGCGTTATTACAAATTTTTCTTAAGGGCAGGGATGATGTCTATGGAGCCACAAACCGGTTTTGTAAAGGCCTGGGTTGGTGGGTTTAACTACAAGCATTTTCAATACGATATGGTAAAACAAGGGAAACGACAAGTAGGCTCTACATTCAAGCCATTTGTTTATGCTGCAGCTATAGATCAATTACAGCTTTCACCCTGCGACACCTTTCCAAAAGCGCAAATTACTATTCCAGCGTTTAAATATGGAAATATGAAGCCTTGGGCCCCAAAAAATTCTAGTAAAAATTACGCTGGTTTCGAAACCTTAAAATCTGCTTTGGCCAATTCTAGAAATACAATTACTGCGCGGTTAATGAACGAAATTGGCCCTCAGCCTGTAATCGATTTAGCAAAGAATCTTGGAGTAGAACAAAGAATTCCAGCGGTTCCCTCTATTGCTCTTGGGACCCCCGATTTGAGTGTTTATGAAATGGTGGCTGCCTATTCAACTTTCGCAAATAAAGGGGTGTATACAACCCCTGTCATGGTAACCCATATTGAAGATAAAAACGGGACACTGCTTTATCAGTTTTCTCCTCAAACCAAAGATGTTCTAAGTGAAGAGGTTGCTTATGTGGCGGTTAATTTAATGGAAGGGGTTACAAAGTTTGGCTCTGGTCAGCGTTTGCGCCACAATTTTGCCAAAAATCAAGCTGTTTTCAAAGAAATTATAACGGGGTACCCCTATCAATTTGATAATCCAATTGCGGGTAAAACGGGAACTACTCAGAACCATAGTGATGGCTGGTTTATGGGTATGGTTCCTAACCTAGTTACTGGTGTTTGGGTAGGAGGAGAAGATCGCGCAACACATTTTAAGAGCATCATCTATGGTCAAGGCGCCTCTATGGCGTTGCCTATTTGGGCAAATTTTATGAAAGGATGTTATGCTATAGAAGACCTTGAAATTTCAAAAGAAGAATTTGAAAAACCTGAAGAACTTTCTATTGAAACGGAATGTGATGTAACTCTTTCCGACGAAGAGGAAATGCCAGCCCAAGAGCTAATTATACCAGAAATTGACTTTTAATAAGGTAAAACAAACACGCTTATGATTAATAAAAAAGTAGAAAATGTACAACAAGCATTGATGGGGGTTGAAAGCGGGATGACCTTACTCTTAGGAGGATTCGGATTGTGTGGAATACCCGAAAATGCTATTGCTGAATTAGTTGCCATGAATGTCAACAATCTTACATGTATTTCCAACAATGCTGGGGTAGATGATTTTGGACTTGGTCTATTATTACAAAAACATCAAATTAAAAAAATGGTATCTTCATATGTTGGAGAAAATGATGAATTTGAACGTCAAATGTTATCAGGAGAACTTGATGTCGAGCTTATCCCTCAAGGGACATTAGCAGAGCGTTGTCGCGCGGCTCAAGCGGGCTTTCCAGCAGTATATACACCGGCTGGCTTTGGTACTGAAGTTGCAGAAGGAAAAGAAACCCGTGAATTTGATGGAAAAATGTATGTTTTAGAACACGCATTTAAGGCCGATTTTTCTTTTGTCAAAGCATGGAAAGGTGACGCAGCAGGAAATTTAATTTTCAAAGGGACGGCTCGAAACTTTAACCCAAATATGTGCGGGGCAGCAACCATTACTGTTGCGGAAGTCGAGGAATTAGTACCTGTAGGCACATTAGATCCAAACCAAATTCATGTACCTGGAATCTTTGTTCAACGCATATTTCAGGGTAAAGATTACGAGAAGCGCATTGAGCAACGAACAATTACCCCAAAAAACTAAAACCAGAACGCTATGTTAGACAAAAATGGAATTGCAAAACGTATTGCAAAAGAAGTTAAAAATGGATACTATGTCAATTTAGGCATCGGTATTCCAACCCTTGTTGCGAATTTTGTTCGCGATGATATTGAGGTTGAGTTTCAAAGTGAAAACGGAATTTTGGGCATGGGGCCTTTCCCTTTTGATGGAGAAGAAGATGCGGATTTAATCAATGCAGGAAAACAAACCATCACTGCTTTGGATGGTGCTAGTTTTTTTGATTCAGCCATGAGTTTTTCTATGATTAGAGGGCAGCACGTCGATTTAACTATTTTGGGGGCCATGGAAGTGGCTGAAAATGGTGACATTGCCAATTGGAAAATCCCTGGTCGTTTAGTCAAAGGCATGGGTGGTGCTATGGATTTAGTGGCAAGTGCTGACAATATAATTGTTGCTATGATGCATACCAATAAAAAAGGCGCCTCCAAACTTTTGAAGCGGTGTACCCTTCCTCTTACAGGAGTTAATTGTGTAAAAAAGATAGTCACAAATTTGGCTGTTATGGAGGTTACCTCCAAAGGATTTAAACTTGTTGAACGTGCACCAGGGGTGTCAGTTGAAACTATTCTAGAAGCTACTGATGGGCATGTTATTATTGATGGTGAAATTCCTGAAATGGCATTATAATCCTTTTGGAATAGCGTCAATCAAGCGCTTTGTGTAGTCGTTTTTTGGGGAGTTATAAACTTCATCAGCCTCGCCCTGCTCTACAATCTCACCCTTGTTCATGACCAGCAGTTGATCGGCCATATATTTCACAACGGCTAAATCATGTGAAATAAAAATATAAGTGAATCCAAAATCTTCTTTGAGGGTGTTTAGCAAATTCAAAACTTTGGCCTGTACAGATATGTCCAGAGCTGATACGGACTCATCACATAAAATTAATTTTGGATTAACGGCAATGGTTCGTGCAATGCCAATACGTTGGCGCTGACCGCCTGAAAACTCATGCGGGTAGCGATCAAAAGAGGAAGCTTCCAAACCAACTTTTCCTAGGAGCTCCAGTGTCTTTAATTTGCGTTCAGAGCTGTTATTGTACAGTTTATGAATTTTCATGGGCTCCATAATTGCTGCACCTACGGTCAATCTAGGATTGAGTGATGCAAACGGGTCTTGGAAAATGATTTGAATTTCTTTTCTTAATGTACGAATTTCTTTAGAGGTCATTTTACAGAGGTCTTTTCCTCTGTAAAAAACAGTTCCAGCAGTTGCTTTATCAAGTTGTAAAATGGTTTTTCCTAATGTTGATTTTCCACATCCAGACTCTCCAACAAGCCCTAATATTTCTCCTTCATAAAGCTTAAAACTCACCTTATGCACTGCTTTAAAAGCTACAGTTTTTTTTAAGAACCCAATTTTGCTGTAATAGGTTTTTTCAAGATTGATAACCTCTAAGAGTGGGGCCCTGTTGTACAATTGGGTATGCTTTTTAGCCCGATCGGCTTTTGAAATCTCTTTGGATGCGTTTGCATTAGCCAAAATCGAGGCAACCGTTGGCAGTTCTTTTAAGCGCACATTAAGGGACGGCCGAGCAGAAATTAAGGCTTTGGTGTACTCGTTTTTTGGAGCCTTAAATACACTTTTAGTAAGGCCTTGTTCTACTATTTTCCCTTTGTACATCACTAGTGTTCGTTTTGCAATTTCAGAAACTAAAGCAAGATCATGACTAATAAAAATGACACTCATTTCTGTCTCTTTCTGAAGCTCTTTAATCAAGGAAATAATCTCCTTTTGTACAGTCACATCTAGTGCTGTTGTAGGCTCGTCTGCTATTAACAAGTCGGGTTTACAAGCGACTGCTATTGCTATCATAATGCGTTGTTGCTGACCGCCTGAAAGTTCGTGAGGGTATTTGTTAAACGCTTGGTTTGGGAGTGGAATTTTTACCCGCTCAAATAGACGAATAACTTCTGTATTGGCTTCAGCTTCAGTTATTGTTTCATGTTGCAAAAGAACTTCGCTTACTTGTGTGCCACACTTCATTGAGGGGTTCAGTGCGCTCATAGGTTCTTGAAAAATCATACTGACTTTTTTACCTCTAATGCGCTCAATTTCTTTCTTTGACGCCTTGTTCAAATCTAAGCCATCAAAAACAATTGCACCTTCAATTATAGCATTGTGAAGCAATCTCATTATAGCCAAAGCGGTAATAGATTTGCCACTACCGGATTCTCCTACTAGACCTAAAATTTCATTTTTATGAACGTCAAAATTAATACCGTGCAGGACGCTGTATTGAGTGTCATTCTTTTTGAAGGAAATGTTTAGGTTTTTTACAGTAAGTAAATGCTGGTTTTTCATTACTTAAATATAAGCAATTTCAGCTTTGTCTAGTAGCATTTCTCCACGAAGGCGCAATAGTATTTGAGCTACAGCCAAGGTGTCTTTTTCACAGTAGTTAACGATACGTTCAATGTTGTTTTCTTTGTAAAAAACACCATACACTTCACTGCCGTCTATATCATCCTTAGGGCTAGGAATTTCCAAGACATTGGTCATTAACTTAAGTGAGGTGTAATGTTTGTAGTCTCCAAATTTCCATAGATCAAGAGTGTCTAGGTGAGGAACTTCCCATGGTTTTTTTCCAAAAAGGTTGAGTTTTGAAGGGAGCTTCATTTTATTTATGATCATCCTTCGCGCGATGTATGGGAAGTCGAACTCCTTACCATTGTGGGCACATAGAACAAATTTGGGGTGTTTAAAATGGCGTTCAATTAGTGAATTGAATTGACTCAAAATTTCTTTTTCTTCGCCATAAAAAGAGGTGATTCGAAATGCTCTTGAGGGCGAATCGGACGCGAAATAACCTACAGAAATACAGATGATTTTGCCAAATTCTGCCCATATTCCCGCGCGGGGGTAAAACTCCTCTGCAGTATATTCGTCTTTGCGCTGGTATTTAGATTTTTGTTTCCAAAGCGCTTTTTTTTCAGCTGTTAGGGCTGAGAAATCTTCAAACTCAGGGACGGTTTCAATGTCTAAAAACAGAACATGCTCAAGATTGATTTTGGAGATCATCATTTAACATTTTATAAGCTTCTTCGATGTAGATTGAGATGTCGTCAGAAAATATTTGGTTTGCTGCATCAGGCGATTTTTGATGCCCCAATCGGACAATAATGATATTGTCTTCGGGCTCTACTATAACATATTGACCAAGGTGACCACGCATCATAAAAAAGGATTTACCGTCGCGTTTTTGCATCCAAAATCCGTAGCCGTATTGTGGACTTTCAGCAAACCTTGGGGTAATTGACCTCGCAACGAATGCAGAATCCAAAAGTTGTTCGCCCCTCCATTTACCATGATCTTTATAAAGTTTTCCAAAGCGGGCAAAATCTTTTGCATTGCTGGCAATACAGCAGTAGGCTTTTACCAAGTCGTGTTCTTTGCTGTCTACTTGCCATAGGGTCTCATTTTCACTGCCTAAGGGTTTCCAAAAGCTTTCTGTAAGGTAATCGTATAGTTTTTTGCCTGTTGCTTTTTCAATGACCATCGCCAATAATTGTGTGTCGCCACTTGAATATTTATAGGCCTGACCGGGTTCATTGACGACCTTAAGCCCAAGAATAACTTTTTCCAAATCATCATCAAAATAGGCTCTTGTGGTAATGGATAAAGGGGAGTAATATTTTTCATCCCAATTGGTGCCCGAAGCCATCGAGGACAAATCGCCTACGGTCATTTTTGCGGCTAGACCCTCGCTAAATTCAGGGAAGAAATCACTTACCGGTTGGTCTAAACTTTTTATATACCCCTCTTCGATGGCCTTGCCCATTAGCCCAGATACATAGCTTTTGGCCATAGAAAAAGAGTTGGTTTTTGAGTTTTCATCAAATCCATCATAATAGTTTTCAAACCAAATGCTGTCATTTTTAATGATGACATAGGCGATGGCCCCATAAGTCTCATTGTATTTTTGAAGGCGCTCTGTTTCACTAACGCTGTTGTAGTCTTTGTGCTTTGGCCATGGTTGAGGCACATCATTCTCAATTTTTACATTATCAAATTCTTTATAATCCTCTAAAAACGCGGTGGTGTAGCCCTTGGCATAAATTGTTCTAACAGCCTTGAGCAGGTAGTCTGTGTCCGTAATATAAAGGATGGCGATAAGACCAATAATGGTCAGTAAACCCCATTTTAGCGTACGCTTTAGTATGTTCATGCTGTTTGTAATTTGGTCTAAAGATAATTAAAAAAAGGCTTCAGATTTTTTCCTAACCAAGAAGTTTCACAATATCCTTGGCAAAATAACTGGCAATAAGGTCTGCCCCAGCGCGTTTAAACGCCATGGTGGCTTCTAGTACCGCTTGGTCGTGGTCCAACCATCCTTTTTCGCTTGCGGCTTTAATCATGGCATATTCGCCACTCACTTGATAGGCCGCAACAGGCACATCAAATTCATTTTTGACCTCTCTAATGATATCTAAATAGGGTAAGCCAGGTTTGACCATCACAATATCGGCACCTTCATCAATATCCATCTCTGTTTCGCGCAGGGCTTCAAAGCGGTTGGCATAGTCCATTTGATAGGTTTTTTTGTCATTTGGAATATTGTTTTGTTCTGCTGGTGCAGAATCCAGTGCATCTCTAAACGGGCCATAAAATGATGAAGCATATTTGGCACTATAACTCATAATGCCAGTGTCTATAAATCCATCGTCTTCCAGCGCTTCCCTAATGCTTAAAATGCGGCCATCCATCATGTCGCTAGGCGCAACAAAATTGGCGCCTGCTTCGGCATGAGATATACTCATTTGTGCCAAAACATCAACGGTAGGGTCGTTAACGATTTTTCCGTTTTCTATAATGCCATCATGGCCATAAATGGAATAGGGGTCCAAGGCAACGTCTGTCATGACCAACATTTCTGGACAGGTGTTTTTGATGGTTATAATGGCGCGTTGCATCAGTCCATTGGGGTTTAGGGCCTCGGTTCCACGGTTGTCTTTTAACTTGTCTTCAACTTTCACAAACAACAAAACGGCTTTAAGCCCCAAAGACCACAAAAGTTTTACCTCCGCTTGAAGCGTATCCAAACTAAAGCGGTAGTAATTGGGCATCGATGGAATTTCGTCTTTAATCCCTTTGCCTTCTACCACAAAAAGAGGGACTAAAAAGTCATTTGGTTTAATACTGTTTTCACGCACTAAACTTCGAATGGATGCGTTGGCGCGTAAACGTCTGTTTCTTCTTAATGGATACATAATTAATAGTTTTAAGCTTTAAGCTGAAGCAGCCCATTCAATAGGGTTTTTTAAGACTTCAATTAATTTTTCTTCTTCACTACCTTTTTCTGGGTGATGATCGTACACCCACTGCACGTGTGCGGGCAGACTCATTAAAATACTTTCAATTCTACCGTTAGTTTTTAGTCCAAACAAGGTGCCTTTGTCATGAACCAAATTAAATTCCACATAACGCCCTCGTCTGATTTCTTGCCAATCGCGTTGAGCTTCTGTGTATGTTAGGTTTTTTCTTTTCTCGACAATTGGTGTATAAGCTTCCAAGAAACTATCGCCAACTTCTGTTACAAAAGCGTACCATTGTTCCATATCCATGGTGTCGTTGGCTTTACAATAATCGAAAAACAATCCACCAATACCACGGCCCTCATTTCTGTGGCTGTTGTAGAAATATTCGTCGCAACGTTTTTTGTAGTCTTCGTAAAAGTTTTTATCGTGTTTGTCGCATGCAGATTTACAAACGCTGTGGAAATGCTTTGCATCTTCTTCAAACAAATAATATGGGGTTAAATCTTGTCCACCGCCAAACCACTGATCTACAATAGCCCCCTCTTTATCATACATTTCAAAATAACGCCAATTGGCATGCACTGTGGGGACCATGGGGCTTTTCGGATGAATAACCAAACTCAAACCGCAAGCAAAAAAATCGACTTCACCAACATTAAAATAGGCCTGCATTGCTGGAGGAAGTGGGCCATGGACTTTAGAAATATTGACACCTCCTTTTTCAAATACAGCACCATTCTGAATGATACGTGTGCGGCCACCGCCCCCTTCCTTACGTACCCATAGATCTTCTTCAAATTTTGCCAGCCCATCAATCGCTTCTAGACTAGAGGTGATTTGATCTTGTAGCCCTTCAATATAGTTGTAAAATTGACTCTTCACAGCTGTTGCTTTTGGGGTTAGTTCGAATAGGATTTTACCGCATCAATAAATGCTTTGGCATGATCGACAGGAATGTTAGGGAGTATTCCATGACCAAGATTCACAATGTATTTATCTTTACCAAAAGCATCAATCATTTGATGTACCATTGTTTTGATTTCGGAAGGTGGAGAAAGCAATCTTGAAGGGTCAAAATTACCTTGAAGTGTGATGTTCCCCCCCGTTAAATATCTTGCGTTTCTAGCCGAGCAAGTCCAATCGACACCCAAGGCAGACGCATTAGATTTTGCCATTTCACCTAAGGCAAACCAGCATCCTTTACCAAAGGCAATTACGGGGGCATCGTCTTTAAGAGCTTCAATTATTTGGTTAATGTACTGCCAAGAAAACTCTTGATAATCCGTAGGGGAAAGCATACCGCCCCAAGAATCAAAAATTTGTACAGCATTCACACCAGCTTTTACTTTTTCTTTTAAATAAGCAATAGTGGTATCTGTAATTTTTTGTAATAATTGATGTGCTGCAATGGGATTTGAAAAACAGAATGCTTTTGCTTTATCGAAATTTTTACTGCCTTGCCCTTGAACACAATAGCACAAAATTGTCCATGGAGACCCTGCAAATCCTATTAAAGGGATTTCATCGTTAAGCAGTTCTTTTGTGGCTTTAATAGCTTTATACACATAATCTAATTCTTCTTTTACGTCTGGAACAATTACATGATCAACATCTTTTTGCGTGCGTACAGGGTGGGGTAAATAGGGACCAAAGTTTGGTTTCATTTCGACCTCAATGTTCATCGCTTGAGGAATGACAAGTATGTCGCAAAATAAAATTGCGGCGTCCATTCCAAATCGACGAATAGGTTGAACGGTAATTTCACTTGCAAGCTCGGGAGTTCTACAGCGTGTAAAAAAATCATATTTTTCTTTAATGGCCATAAATTCAGGCAAATAGCGTCCTGCTTGACGCATCATCCATACAGGAGGGCGTTGGACGGTTTCCCCTTTTAGTGCACGTAAAAATAAATCGTTTTTAATCATTTTTTTTGTCTTTAGCAATGTAGTGTTCATTGACCATTTCAATGACACTTTCTATTGTTGGTATCTTTGCAATACGAACGTCGTTGAAGTATCGTTTTGCCTCTTTGGCTGTTGTTTCGCCTATGCAATAGGCGGTACAATTAGGAGTGTTCTTTTTCAGGAAACTCTGCACAGTTGATGGGCTATACAACAGTACTCCTTCAACGGACTCTGGTAATTTTGGCGCTTCTAGTTTTGTGCTGTACACCACAATTTCGTTAACTTTAATATTATTTTTAGCTAAGATTGATGGTAAATCGTCCATTCTAATGTCGCTGCAGAAATAAGAAACTTCGCTGCCATTCATGAATTTCACAAGATGTTCTGCAAGTACTTTTGCGTTTTTAGCGCTGTGTTTGACAGGGCCAATTTTCTGCTCAATCAATTTTTTAGTCCGTCGTCCTACACAATAGATTGTCTTGAACTTCAAGTCCTCTACGGCACAATTATTTAGCAGTGCTTCAACTCCATTTTTGCTTGTAATTACGACATTTTCATGTACGGCTTTAAGTATTGATCTTTTAATTCTATTTGGTGTAGTTTTTATGAAATCTGAACTTTCAACTTTAATAGCATCAGCAAACAAATCTTTTTGCCCTTCGCTAAGTATTTTTGAAGAAAAGATATTGGTTTTTTGTGGTTTTAAGGCCGTTTTACTTACCAAGTTTTTCCCTCCTCGCTCTACAATAAATGCGACACATTCATCTACTATACCTTGATGTTTTCCCAAAGGAGCGCTGCGCTTTGCTTCAACTTTTTTTGTGCCGTCTTCACTCAATATGATACCATGGAAATGAACTTCTTCGTCTTTTATGAAAGCCAAAGCGCCAATGGGTGCGCTACATCCGCCTTCTAATTTGTTTAGGAAAGCACGCTCCATATGTGTGCAAATTTCAGTTTCTTCGTGATTTAATGCCGAACAGATTTCCAAAGTTTCTTTATCCGATTCTAAACAGGCAATCATGATAGCGCCTTGTGCAGGCGCAGGAACCATCCATTCTAGATTAACGGCATTTTGTGGCGTCAGACCAATTCGGCCAAGGCCTGCGGCAGCAAAAATAGCCCCGTTCCAATCGCTATTGTTTTCTAGCTTTTGTAGTCTTGTGTTGACATTTCCTCTCAATCCAACAAGGGTGTGCGTGGGGTACCTGTTAAGCCATTGTGCTTTTCTTCTAAGGCTGCCAGTAGCAATAATTGCATTTTCTTGCGCCAAAAACTCCTCGTTTTTTTTGAACACAAGCGTGTCTCTAACGTTTCCACGCTTAAGCACAGTTGCCTGAACTATGCCTTTTGGGAGTAGGGTTGGAACGTCTTTTAAAGAATGTACGGCGATATCAATTTCTTCATTGAGGAGTGCAATATCTAGTGTTCGTGTAAAAACACCAGTAATTCCTAGTTCATAAATGGGCTGGTTTAGCATTAAATCTCCAGTAGACTTTACAGGCACTAGTTTTGTCTTGTGCCCTAAGTGTTCGAGTTGTTCTTGAACACTTTTTGCTTGCCAAAGCGCAAGTTGGCTATCACGAGTTCCAATGCGAATAGTTTTTGACATAATTATGAGTCTAGTTGAAAGATTTCCTGAATCAATTCCAAGCTTTTTTTGCCAGAACTAGCCTCTTGTTTGAGGTGATGTGCAAAATGATTAGTAATTTTTTGCACAATCTGCGCGCTGATAAGATCGGCTTGTGTTTTATTGAAATCTTCTAGTTTTTTGCGCTGCACATCAATTTCTGCTTCTGCAAATACATTGAGTTTTTCTTTCAACGCTTTGATCGTTGGTGCAAATTTACGGTACTCTAGCCATGCTAAAAACGCATTTTTAATCTCTTCAATTATGGCTTCGGCTACAGGGATAAATTCTTTTCTTTTATTTAGTGTCTCATCGGTTATGTTTGACAATTCATCCAAATGCGTTAGGGTTACGTTTTTCAAGTCTTTCACGTTCTCATCTACATTTTTAGGAAGTGACAAATCCAAAATAAGCAGCTCTTTTTTGTTTTGTATGAGTTGCTTATCTACGGTAGGGTTTTGTGCTCCAGTAGCCACAATGAGGATGTCAGTGTTTTTAATTTCCTCTGGTAGTTGACTGTAATCTTTCACCAAAACCTTGAACTTTCCAGCGATTTTTTCTGCCCTATCCCTTGTTCTATTGATCAAGGTAATGTGTTCATTTTTGGTGTGTTTGATGAGGTTTTCACAAGTATTTCTTCCAATTTTCCCCGTCCCGAAAAGAAGAATATTTTTGGTGGTTACATCCTTTACCGATTTTAGAATGTATTGTACAGAAGCAAAAGATACCGAAGTTGCACCCGAAGAAAGCTTTGTTTCTGTTTTAATGCGTTTGCTGGCCTGAATTACAGAATTTATGAGCCGCTCGAGAAAGGCGTCTAAAAGGCCGTATTTCTTTGATACTCTTGCACTCGATTTCAGTTGGCTAATGATTTCGAAGTCGCCAAGAATTTGGCTGTCCAATCCCGCCCCCACGCGAAACATATGCTCAATGGCTAGGCTATCTTTTAAAGTATATGCCACTGGCTCGAATGCTTCAATCGCCCCAACCGTATTATTGCACAATAGCTGGACCAATTCATTAGGGTCATTTACAAAACCATAGATTTCGGTTCGGTTACAGGTTGATGTAGCTACAATACTTTGAATCCCTGATGTCTTGGCTTGACTGAGCAAACGCGCTTTTTTTGTAGGACTTAAACTAAAGTCTCCGCGAAGTTTAGCATCTGCTTTTTTGTAGCTTATGCCGATAACATAAAAAGAAGTTTTTTTAGCGCTTCCGAGTTGCTCCATTTATTTGGGTAATGTGTACGTTCGTGGGCAAAAATAGCATCTAAGCAAAAAAAAAAATAACGCTAGAGGAACTTTATTTGTCGTTTAGGGTTTTGTCTGTAATAATTCCTTATTTTTGCAATTCAATTTCAAACAACAGGTTTAAATTGATTAAAAAGCCAATTTTTATTTATAATGAATCTAAATAAAGAAAATTCTTATTCGTTGAGCCCATCCTCAGAAAGTATCGCTACAGGGACTTTTTTAGAAACCTCTATTGAGTCTGGGTTTTTGGTGATGAGATTTCAAAACGAAACGGATAAGCTTAAGTTACTAGAAAAAGCCATAGATAACTCCTACATTCAATTTCATTTTTGTCTAAAGGGTTCTGCTCAATTTTGTTTTAATAATAATACGTATACGCTTGATATTCCTGAAGAAAACTCTTTATTGTTGTACAATCCTCAACGCGATCTACCAATTCATATGATTACTCAGCCAAATACTTGGGTTGTCTCTGTTTTAATCTCTATCAAGAAGTTTCATGGCTTGTTTTCTCATGAGGCAAATTACATCACCTTTTTAAAAGACGACAACAAGCTTAAGAAGTATTATAAAGATGGTTATATTTCGCCATCTATGGCAATCGTTTTAAATCAAATCATTAACTATAATTTGAATTCTAATCTGCGTGAACTGTACTGCAAAGCTAAAGTATACGAATTACTCAGCCTCTACTTTAACCGCGGAGAGGATGCAAACATAGAGCAGTGTCCTTTTCTGGAAGACGAGTCTAATATTTTAAAAATAAAGAAAGCGAAAGATATAATTATTCAGCGTATGGCAGAGCCACCAACACTTGTCGATCTCGCCAACGAAATAGAGCTTAGTTTAAAAAAGCTAAAAGAAGGGTTTAAGCAAATCTACGGGACTACCGTCTATGGTTTTTTGTTTGATTACAAAATGGAACTTGCTCGTAAATTATTAGAATCTGGAGCGCATAATGTTAATGAAGTTGGCCTGAAGGTTGGTTACAGTACAGCAAGTCATTTTATATCTGCCTTTAAAAAACAATACGGGACCACCCCAAAAAAATATATTCAATCCTTAAATTAATTATACAAAAAAATGAAAGGTGTTTTATTAGTCAATTTAGGCTCACCGGATAGCCCAAATCCAAAAGATGTTAAGAAATATTTAGGCGAATTCCTTATGGACGAACGTGTTATTGATGTTCCAAAGTGGGCGAGAACACTGTTGGTAAAGGGCATTATCTTGAACACTAGGCCTAAGGCTTCAGCAAAGGCTTACAAGAAAATTTGGTGGGACGAAGGCTCTCCTTTAATCGTGTTATCAGAACGTCTTAAAGACAAGGTTCAACAACAAATAGAACTGCCACTGTCTTTGGCTATGCGCTATGGTGGAATGTCTATTAAATCAGGGTTACAAGCCTTGGCAGACAAAGGAGTCACAGACGTTTTGATCATTCCATTATACCCACAATTTGCAATGGCAACAACAGAAACAATTTTGGTCTTAGCCGATAAGCTGCAAAAAGAATTTTTCCCCAAAATGAATTTGGAAAATTTACCTCCTTTTTATAATAATCCAAATTATATCAAAGTTCTTTCGGAGTCAATAAAAGCATATTTGAAAGGAAAAGAATATGATCATTTGTTGTTTTCATACCACGGAATTCCAGAGCGCCACATCCGCAAAAGTGATATTACAAAATCACACTGTAAGATTGATAAATCGTGTTGCAGTACAGCTTCTGAGGCACATGCATATTGTTATAAACATCAGTGTGTTGAGGTGACCCGTTTAGTGGGCGAGTATTTAAAAATGTCACCCGATACGTTCTCCACTTCCTTTCAGTCACGATTGGGGTTTGACCCATGGCTTCGCCCTTATACCGACCGAACGATAGAACGTTTAGGAAAAGAAGGAACAAAAAACATGGCTATAGTTACTCCTGCATTTGTTAGTGATTGCTTGGAAACTTTGGAGGAAATTGCTATGGAAGGCGAAGAAATTTTCCACGAAGCTGGAGGAAAAGTATTCAACACTATACCGTGTTTGAACGATGATCCACAATGGGTTGCTTTACTGGCACAATGGATTCAAGAATGGGCAACTAAAGCTGTAACTACTACTTAGATGTCTAAACCAATAGTTTCAGACTTTGGAGCAGAGCCTATAGGAAAATTACTTGTGCGTCAAGCTGTTCCGGCATCAATTGGGATTTTGGTGATGTCTCTCAATATCTTAATCGATACTATTTTTGTTGGGCATTGGATAGGTGCTCAAGCGATTGCCGCTATAAATGTGGTTTTGCCAGTTTCTTTTTTTATAGCTGCCTTGGGGATGTCTATTGGTATAGGTGGATCCTCAATTATTTCGAGAGCTTTAGGGTCCAAAGCAAAACCCAAAGCCCTAACTACTTTCGGCAATCAAATTTCACTCACGCTTTTGCTTACCCTAACTCTTGTTGTTTTTGGGCTTTGTTTTATAGATGAAATCATCCCTCTTTTTGGCGGTAAAGGCACTATTTTTACTCCGGCTAAAACATATTACAGAATTGTGCTTTATGGAGTGCCACTATTAGCACTTTCTATGATGGGCAATACGGTGATTCGCGCTGAAGGTAAGCCAAAATTTGCTATGTATGCCATGATGATACCTTCTGTTACCAACCTAGTTTTAGATGTTATTTTGATTAAGGTTTTGGATCTAGGCATGCTTGGCGCTGCATGGGCTACTACAGGATCTTATGCATTTTGTTTTCTTTTTATTTTATGGTTTTTCTTTTCCAAATACTCAGAAATGAAAATTGATTGGCATCATTTTGGCCTCAAAAAACCAATAGTCTCAGAAATAAGTAGCTTGGGCTTGGTGACCTTATCTCGTCAAGCAGTAGTAAGTGTAACTTATCTCTTAATGAATAATATTTTATTCGATTTTGGTGGAGAAACTTCGGTCACAGCCTATGCCATTGTTTCTAGAATGCTCATGTTTGCTTTATTCCCCATATTTGGCATCACACAAGGTTTTATACCCATAGCAGGATTTAATTATGGCGCTAAAAACTATGTCCGTGTGCGTCAATCCATTAGTATTGCCATACGTTATTCTATGATTCTAGCAACCTTAGTTTTTGTGGCTTTAATTGGGGCTCCAGAACTCATTACGAAGATGTTTACCACAGATCCTTTGGTGTTGCAAAAAACGCCAAGCGCTATGCGTTGGGTTTTTGCAGCCACACCAATTATCGCGGTACAGCTTATTGGGGCAGCTTATTTTCAGGCTGTAGGAAAAGCCACACCAGCCTTATTACTTACCCTTTCCAAGCAAGCATTTTTCTTTATACCTTTAATTTTTATCTTACCTTTATGGTATGGTGAGCTCGGCGTTTGGATGGCATTCCCTGCCTCTGACGTCTTATCTACCTTAGTAACTGCTTATTTTTTGAGGAAAGAAATGAAACAAAATTTAAAAGAATCCTAATGGAATATTACAACTACATTAAAGCGCTGCATTTGATTTTTGTGATCACTTGGTTTGCAGGGCTTTTTTACATTCCACGCTTATTTATTTACCATATAGAAGCCAGTCAAAAACCCTTAGTGGAAAGCGAAATTCTTTGCGGACAACTAAAGCTAATGTCGAGAAGGTTGTGGTATATCATTACATGGCCTTCAGCAATATTAGCCACTTTTTTTGCATTATGGCTGTTGCATTTGGCTCCCTACTGGATAGAACAGTCCTGGATGCACGCAAAGCTTGCCTTTGTGGTGTTGCTCTTTGCATACCACATCAAAACCCACATGATTTTCAAATCATTACAAAGCGATAAGATCAATTACTCATCAAATTTTATGCGCATTTGGAATGAAGGTGCGACCCTTATATTATTTGCCATAGTATTTTTAGTAATCCTCAAAAACACATTAGATATGCTTTACGGCCTTTTAGGCCTTTTGGGCCTTGCTCTTGTTTTAATCTTAGGAATTCGTCTTTATAAAAAGACAAGAGGTAGCTAGGGTTACAAATCCTTCATTTTTCATATATTTATAAAAAAGAACTCAGTATGGCAAAACGCAGTCTGTCTTTAAGTTCAAGAATTTTCTTTTACATGATCCTTTTGGTGGTTTTGGCTTCCATTTTGATTGCTGCAGTTACTGTTTACCAATACAATGACCAATCCCAGGATTACCACCGCAAAAGATTGGAGCGCAAAGAGGTGCAACTCATGTCAAGCATAAATTATGTTTTGAAGGAGTCGAGCTGGGAGATAAAAACAGACAATTTAGAGCTCATTTTTAAAGATAAGATTTATGAAATTGCCAATATTCACAATGTTGCGTTCAATCTTTATGACCTAAAAGGAAAGCTGATCAAATCTTCTAAACCTTGGCTGGAAAATGATCCAGTTCCAGATCAGCTTCCCAGATATATTATAGATACTTTAGCACTGATTTCATCAAAGCGTTTTGTAGAAAAAAACAAACTGTTGGATGGTAATTACCGTTCTTCTTACTTGATTCTTAACGCCCCTTCATCAAAACCCCTTGGAATTTTAAATGTACCCTACTTTGACGATGATTCTTTGAATTCTGGAGAGTTAAAAGAATTTTTAATTCGGCTCGGATATGCGTACATCATTATGATGCTAATTGCCATAGCATTTGCATATTTTATGTCCAAACTAATTACAAAGTCGCTAAAGGCTATAAGTGATAAAATGTATCAAACCCGTTTTGAAAAGCGCAATAAAAAAATTGCATTAGACGGCGCTACTTCCGAAGTGATGTCGCTTGTAGAATCCTATAATAACATGATTGATGCTTTGGAGGAAAGTGCACAAAAATTAGCTTCAACCGAACGCGAACAAGCATGGAGAGAGATGGCAAAGCAAGTCGCTCATGAGGTAAAAAACCCCTTAACCCCGATGCGCTTGAGTGTACAAAGTTTTCAACGAAAATTCGATCCAGATGACAAAGACATTCTAAAAAAAGTAGACGAATACAGCAAGACGCTTATACAGCAAATTGATACTATGAGTAAAATTGCCGAAGCCTTTTCTACTTTCGCTAAAATGCCTACTCAAAAGATAGAGCACCTAAATGTTGTTGAAGTGGTTGAACACGCTTTAGATATTTTCCCTGATTCATCAATCGATTTTTCGAGTACCGCAAAATTGATTCAAGCAGATTTTGATAGAGATCAGCTTAACAGAATTGTAACTAATTTGGTCAAAAATGCTATTCAAGCGATTCCAGAAGACAGAACAGCTGCTATAAAAGTCGAACTCTCTGAAGAAGCCCATCATATCTTTATTAAAGTAAAAGACAACGGAAGCGGAATAGAAAACGGAATAGGGCAGAAAATATTTGAACCAAAATTTACAACTAAAACTAGCGGAATGGGACTAGGTTTGCCAATGGTAAAAAACATAGTTGAAGCATACAATGGCGAAATTACGTATAACACAACTTTAAATAAAGGGTCTGTTTTTGTAGTTTCTTTTCCAAAAAAACAATAAATAATGCAGTTCAATAATCTTCTCTTACATATTGATCAAGGTGTTGGTGTTATTACAATCAACCGACCGAAAAAATTAAATGCTTTGAACAAGGAAACTATTCAAGAATTGCACGATGCTGTAAAAAGCTTGAACGCTTCGAAAGATATTCGCGTTATTATCATCACTGGAAGTGGCGAGAAAGCATTTGTAGCAGGCGCTGATATTAGTGAATTTTCCGATTTTAGCGTCCAACAAGCAGCGCAATTGGCTCGTGAGGGGCAGAATATATTATTTGATTTTATTGATCAACTACCCACTCCTGTCATTGCAGCCGTAAACGGTTTTGCTCTTGGTGGAGGCTTAGAGCTGGCTATGGCAGCGCATTTTAGAGTCGCTAGCGCTAATGCACGCATGGGGCTTCCAGAGGTGAGTTTAGGGGTAATCCCTGGTTATGGAGGAACCCAGCGCTTGGCACAATTAATTGGGAAGGGAAGAGCTTTAGAAATGATCACCACAGCACAGATGATTGACGCCTTGAAGGCTGAGCTTTGGGGTCTTGTAAATGTGGTAACACCTCAAGATGAATTACTTTCACATTGCCTGTATTTGGCTGAAAAAATCAAACGAAATAGCCCTTTGGCAATAGCCGCAGCAATAAGAGCCGTAAATGCTAATTACCAAGAAGGTGTACAAGGGTACGATGTCGAAATTTCTGAGTTTGCAAAGTGTTTTGGGACAGATGATTTTTCAGAAGGGACGTCTGCATTTTTAGAAAAGCGAAAAGCAAAGTTTTAAGGGTGATTTTTGAGCATAAAAAAACCCCAAAACAAATGTTCTAGGGTTTATGTTTTTTCAAAATTTTATTATTAATCTGCTAAGATAATTATTTTATTGGCGTTCATTTCTATTGTTCCAGAGCTTATTTCAAGCCAATACCCTTTTTCTTTTTGTTCAAATTTTGAGGCATTGTTTTCATCGAGATTAATCGTTCCACGAATCTTTACAAAACCTTCTTTTAAAATTGAAACAATTGGCGCGTGATTATTTAGCATTTCAAACTCTCCATTGGCACCAGGGACAGAGACACTATCGATCTCGCCTTTAAAAAGAGTTGTTTCAGGAGATACAATTTCTAAATACATAAATGGTTTTATTAAGCTTCTGCTAGCATTTTTTCACCAGCTTCGACAGCCTCTTCAATAGTCCCTTTAAGGTTGAAAGCTGCTTCTGGCAAGTGGTCCAATTCACCATCCATAATCATAGTAAATCCTTTGATGGTTTCTTTAATGTCTACAAGTACACCTGGAATTCCTGTAAATTGCTCAGCAACATGGAATGGTTGAGATAGGAAACGTTGTACACGACGTGCACGCCCTACGGCCAACTTATCTTCTTCAGAAAGCTCTTCCATCCCTAAGATGGCAATAATATCTTGTAATTCTTTATAGCGTTGCAATAACTCTTTTACACGTTGCGCACAATCGTAGTGCTCATCGCCAAGAATGTCTGCCGTCAAAATTCTAGATGTTGAATCTAGAGGATCTACCGCAGGATAGATACCGAGCTCGGCAATTTTTCGAGACAATACCGTTGTTGCATCCAAGTGCGCGAACGTAGTTGCTGGCGCTGGATCTGTAAGGTCATCCGCAGGAACATATACTGCTTGTACTGAAGTAATGGAGCCTTTTTTCGTTGAGGTAATGCGCTCTTGCATTGCACCCATTTCTGTAGCTAGTGTTGGCTGATATCCTACCGCTGAAGGCATACGCCCAAGTAGGGCTGACACCTCAGAACCTGCTTGCGTAAATCGGAAAATATTATCAACAAAGAATAAAACATCTTTTCCTTGACCATCGCCTGCACCATCACGGAAATATTCGGCAATAGTAAGTCCCGATAGCGCAACACGTGCACGTGCTCCAGGAGGTTCGTTCATTTGACCAAAAACAAAAGTGGCTTTGGATTCCTTCATGGCAGCTTTGTCGACTTTATTTAAGTCCCATCCACCGTCTTCCATAGAATGCATAAAGTCATCGCCGTACTTTATAATGCCTGATTCTAACATTTCGCGAAGCAAATCATTTCCTTCACGCGTACGCTCTCCAACTCCGGCAAAAACTGATAGTCCTCCGTGTCCTTTGGCAATGTTGTTAATCAGCTCTTGAATCAATACGGTTTTCCCTACACCTGCGCCACCAAATAGTCCAATTTTCCCTCCTTTGGCGTAAGGCTCAATGAGGTCAATAACTTTTATTCCTGTAAAAAGAACTTCAGTTGAAGTAGAAAGGTCTTCAAATTTTGGTGCTTCTCTGTGTATTGGCAGTCCGTCTTTTCCGGCTTTTGGCAAGTTACCTAGGCCATCAATAGCATCACCAATAACATTGAATAAACGCCCGTAAACATCATCGCCAATAGGCACTTGAATAGGTGCTCCAGTGGCATTTACTTCTGTACCACGGCTTAATCCATCGGATGAGTCCATGGCAATGGTACGGACAGAATTTTCGCCAATATGTGATTGAACTTCTAAGACAAGTGTTGAGCCATCTGGGCGATTGATTTCTAGAGAATCATAAATTTTTGGAAGGTCTGTTCCAGAACCAAATTCTACATCTATAACTGGGCCAACAATTTGAGAAACTTTACCTGTAACTTTTGACATTACTTCTTTGAGTTTTATTTTTAGCTAAAATTTTGTTTAAAAACCACTGGTTTTTGCGCTGCAAAGATAGATAATATAATTAAAAAACCCAGAGCTAAACTCCAGGTTTTTTTAAATTTTATAATCTAATTTTAGAATTGGATTTTGGCACCTCCATAGTATAGAGAACCAATATTACCTGAACCAGGGATACTGACATATTCGCGTCCAGCGATATTGTTTCCTCCGATTTCAAACTTAACGTTACTTAATGCATTTATCCCAAATGTAACCTTCGCATCTACGACCGTATTTTCTCTGATCGTCGCGTCAATAAATGAAGATTCATAATAATATTCAGAATTGTATCGTGCATTAGCAGAGATTGTAAGGTTTTCACTAACATCAGTAGTAACCCCCAATTTCATTCGGTGCTTAGGCGTATTCCAAGATAATTCAAAATCAGAATTTGCTTTAGCTTCGTAATCTAACTCATTATACTCGTAAATGAAATTCATTGAAGTAGAAGAGTTTAAGCGTTGAATAGCCTCTAAGCTGAATCCGTAAGTATCAAATGGAACGTCTAAGTTAGCATCAACACCAAATTGAGCGTACGCACCAAGACCCATAGCTACTGCTGCAGGCTGTCCAATTGCTGCAGGCACATAAACACTATTAGTTCCTATAAAATTTTCATATTGACTGTAATAAGCGTTCATATCAAGTGTAAAATTTCTTTTGTTGTAGCGGTAACCAAGATCGTAAGAAGTTACTTTTTCTGCTTCAACATAACTTAATTCTTCTGAAACTATGCTTCCATCTGTATCAAAAGCACTTTTGTTTAAAGCAGTTTCAAAAACTTGATTTCCTGTCCAATCAAAACCACCTAAATTAGTATTAAATCTGTCAATGTTTTCTTTAGTAGACCCAAGTAACACCTCTTCACCATTGTATAGGCCAATAAATTTATCTTGATTGGTTGGGTTTCTATACCCAACTTGTCCAGAAACTCTAATGTTTGATTGTTCAGATAATTTAAACAACAACCCTAGTCTAGGCGTTATATTAGCATCTTCCATCACACTTTGTTTGTCGTAACGCATCGATGCGGTCATGGAAACATTTTCATTGAATAAATCTTTTTGTACTTGAGCATAAACTCCAAATTCGTCGTATTCAATCGGGTCATCATAATCAGTGTACAGGGTTCCATCAGTATCTAATGTAAAATTCCTGTATAAACCGCCTACAATTACATTGGCAAAACTTATTTTGTCCTCAAAGTCATAATTGGCTTCAAATGTGGATACTGTTGAGATGTCTTTAATAAGAGCACCTAAATCACCATTATCGTTAAAAGTCAATAAAGCTTGATTTGTAGAATTTGATATTGCAGTATTAAATGCATCTGTTCCAGGTTGCAGCATTAATTCATTTGCTCCAGTTATTCCTAAGGCAGGATTTCCATATCTTGATATGAAGTGCGCATTAAGGCTATTTTCAGTACCAACAAGATCATTAATATCCTGTCCTCCAGTACCTACATCTCCTAATATTTGCCCTAAAAATGCAGGAATATTAGCTGCTCCACCCGCTAAGATGCCTAGATAGTTCCCTAAGTAAGCTGCGCCCCAACCATTTTGGATTCCTCCTGGCATTGCATTGGCAACGGATGTGCCCAAAGCTGTACTTTGTGTTGTTTTACCAGCATCTTCTTTTGTGTAAAAAGCACGTGCGGTTAACCCACCTGATTTAAGTTCTAATTTATGTAATTGTACTACAAAATCCTTGATGTTATAGCGTGCATTTCCAGCAGGCAGTGGTGCTTCCCCTGTTCCAATTAGTGAAGAGAAGGAGATTTCAGTGTCATCATTCGGACGGAAATAGATTCCAGCATTACCTTTAACGTTTCTCGCTTCATTTCCAAATAAATCTTGTTCCATGTAACCTGTTGAGCGAATATCATCCCAATAATTAGGCGCTGCTGCACCAGCATTTAGAACTGCTTGGGCAGTAGCTCCAGTTGGGTCTAATTGTTGGGTAAAACCTGCTACAGCCTGCCATATTGTAGGGGAGTCAATCAGTCTTTGCCCGTATTCATTTACTGCGTCTAAATCAGGTGATCTTGGATCGTAATTTTCTACGATACTGCCGTCGCCACAATTAGAACATTCTCTTTTGTGTCTTCTATCTCCAGCGGCCCATTCTGTACCTTCTTTGGCCGAAAAGGATAATTTAACAGCCCATTTGTCAGATAATTTTTTTGCTAAACGAATTCCAAAATCTGTAAAGGCGTTATTCCCACCAACTTTTTGTTGGGTAGTTCCTGAGCGGTAATAACCACTAATACCTTCGTGTTCAAAAGGATTTTTACTTTGAATTGACATAATTCCTTTATAAGCATCCATACCATAAAGAGCGGAAGCTGAACCTGGAAGCAATTCTACACTTAGGACATCAAGTTCGTTTATTCCAATGAGGTTACCTACAGCAAATCCAAAAACAGGTGCTTGTGTATTCATCCCATCAACTAATGTCACGAAACCTTCGTTGTAAGCGGTTCCAAAACCTCTAGTATTTACCTGACTAAAAACTAAACCTGTTTGGTTCATTTGAACACCCTTAACGTTTTGCAATCCTTCAAAGAAATCTGCAGAAGGTGTGCGCTGAATTTGCTTTAAACTGTATTTTTCCACTGTGATTGGAGATTCAAAAATTCTTTGAGGGACTCTTGAAGCCGTAACCACAACTTCGTCGAGGAAACTACCCTCAAGCAGCACAACTGTAATGTTTTGGTTATTTGAAGTGATTTCTTCGTTTGCAGAAGTAAACCCTACACTACTTATTTGAACTGTAAAAGGCGGTTCTTGATTAACTGTTAGCGAGAATTTACCGTCAAAATCGGAAATCGCTCCAGATGATGTGCCGACAACAATAATGTTTGCTCCGGGAAGCGGTAATCCACTTTCGTCATTGATGGTCCCTGTTACAGTTGTTTGTGCAAAGGAAACAACACCAAAGAGTAATGTAAAAATCTTTAAAAATGTTTTCATTAGTTATAATTTTTTTGGTTTGCTTGTTATTTAATTAATAAAGGTATTAAAATTATTT
>JAQCJC010000081.1 GCA_027593245.1 Bacteroidota bacterium
TGGTTTTAATTCTTTCCAGAATTCTTTGATTTGTTTTTCCATGGTTTTTATTCTTTTTGATTTGGTTTTTTTACTTAATCATTAATAAATTTAATTTCAACTTTAGATATTTTTTATTTTCACAATAAATATATAAAATATAATGTTATTTTCAAAATTCTAAGTTTTAATTTGAAATACACTTGGTCTTTTAAATTTCCCTATTTTTGTAAAAAAATATAATTTATGAGTTTACTTAATGCCCTAAAATGGCGCTATTCTGCAAAAAAATTTGATGATTCGAAAACAATTTCTACTTCTGAAATAGATAAAATAAAGGAAGGGTTTAATCTTTCTGCTTCGTCCTATGGACTTCAACCTGTAGAGCTGTTATTAGTTCACAATAAAACCATTCAAAAGGAACTTGTACCCATATCTATGAATCAACCGCAAATCGCACAAGCATCACACGTTGCTATTTTTTGTGTTAAAACGTCAATAGATGCTGACTACATAATCGATTATTTCAACCGCATTAAGGAAATTCGTCAAACACCAGACGAAATACTTAAGCCTTACCGCTCACATATTATTGAAAGTTTCAGTTCTAAAACAGCTGAGGAGGTGTTTTTGTGGAGTGCTAAACAAGCTTACATCGCAATGGGTAATCTACTCGCTGTTTGTGCTGACCTCAGTATAGATTCCTGCCCTATGGAAGGTTTTGAGCCTGATAAATATGATGCCTATTTTGATTTAAAAGCAAAAGGTTTACGTTCTGTTCTTGTGATGCCTTTGGGATATAGGGCTGAAGATGATCCTTTTGCCTCGATGCAAAAAGTACGTAAACCTATCACTGATTCTGTAACTGAGATCATTTAGATTATGCCTGGATTTGAATTATTTGGCGATGCCGAACGCAAAGAAGTTCATGATGTATTAGCTTCTGGTGTCTTGATGCGTTATGGGTTTGAAGGTATGCGTAATGGCCATTGGAAAGCTAATGATTTAGAATCGGCTATCCAGAAACGATTCCGTACAAAACATGCTCAATTGGTAAGCAATGGCACTGCTGCAGTTAGTATGACTCTTGCTGTTGCTGGCATTGGTGCTGGTGACGAAGTGATCATGCCTAGTTTTACTTTTGTGGCTAGCTTTGAAGCCATTATGATGATGGGTGCAACTCCAGTTGTTGTTGATATTGATGATACTTTAACACTTGATATTGAAGGGGTAAAAGCTGCAATCACTTCAAAAACTAAAGCCATTATGCCAGTACACATGTGTGGGAGTATGGCAAATTTAGCTGCTTTAAAATCCATTTGTGACCAACACAATCTTATATTAATTGAAGATGCTTGTCAAGCCATTGGAGGTTCCTACAAAGGGAAAGCACTCGGTACTTTTGGCGACTTAGGCTGTTTTTCGTTTGATTTTGTCAAAACTGTGACTTGTGGCGAAGGTGGAGGAATCATCACAAACAATGCTACATATGCCAAACGCCTCGACCATTTTAGTGATCATGGACACGACCACATTGGTAAAGATCGTGGGGCAGAAGATCATCCATTCTTAGGATATAATTTTCGAATTTCAGAGCTAAATGCAGCTGTCGGATTGGCACAGTTCAAAAGAATTGATGAATTCTTGGCGCTACAAAAAAGGAATTACACCATTCTAAGAACAGCTTTGAGTGGTATTGATGGCGTTGAGTTTAGAACTGTACCAAACGGAGGGGTGGAAAGTTATGCCTTCTTGAGTTTTTTCTTAGATGATTTAAGTACTGCAAGAGCAGTAAGTAAATCCTTTAAAGCGAATGGAATTGATGTTTGTTTTCACTATTACGACAATAATTGGCATTACATCCGTAAATGGGATCACCTTAAAACGCAAAATTCTCTTTATCCATTATCTAAAGAACTCTGTGAAGGTCTAAGTTATTTAAAAACAAAAGATTTTTCTAAATCTGATTATTATATTGGCCGAAATATATCCTGCTTAATTAAAATATCATGGACAGAAGAAGAAGTACACAAAAGAGCCAAGACCATGGCCGAATGCATAAAAAGCTGTAATTAGTAATTGATGTAATCAATTATTTCAAGTCCGTAACCAATAATTCCAACGCGTTTTTTCTGTTTGCTATTAGAAATTAAATTAAGTTTTTGAATGTTAAGATCATGTAGGATTTGTGCACCAATCCCAAAATCTTTTTCATCCATGTTTATGCTTGGTGCTTTTACTACTGAACCTTCTTGTTGGATATCTTTCAATACGTTGAGACGTTTGAGCGTTTTCTCTGGACTTGAGTTTTGGTTGATAAATACTATTGCACCTTTCCCTTTTTTACTAATCACACTAAACATCTCATCCAATTTCTTGTCGGAATCGTTAGTTAGTATTCCTAGAACATCATTGTTAACAAGAGTTGAGTTTATTCGCGTAGGAATGGTTTCGCCTGTATTCCAATCGCCTTTAGTAAGTGCAATGTGAATAGCGTCATTGGTAGTTTGCTGATAGGCTCTTAATCTGTAACTTCCAAATCGTGTTTCAATCTGAAAATCGTTCTTTTTTGAGATTAGAGAATCATTTTGCATGCGGTAAGCTACAAGAGCTTCAATTGAAATAATTTTTAAATCAAATTTTTTGGCGACTTCTTTTAGTTCGTGCAAACGTGCCATAGTTCCATCCTCATTCAAAATTTCCACTAGTATTCCTGCGGGTTCAAAGCCAGCCAAGCGCGCCAAATCTACAGCAGCTTCTGTATGTCCTGTTCTTCTTAAAACACCCCCGTTTTTGGCTTTTAAAGGAAATATATGTCCAGGACGCCCAAGGTCCTGTGGTTTCGTATTGGGATCGACCAAAGATTTTATCGTTTTTGCACGGTCAGAAACTGAAATTCCAGTAGTACATCCATGGCCAATTAAATCGACCGAAACAGTAAACTGCGTATGGTGTAAAACGGTATTGTTTTGAACCATCATATTCAAATCTAATTCATCGCAGCGTGTTTCTGTTAGTGGAGCGCAAATAAGTCCACGTCCATGAGTAGCCATGAAATTTATCATTTCAGGCGTAACTGCAGCAGCAGCAGCTATAAAATCTCCTTCGTTTTCACGATTTTCATCATCGACTACTACCACTACTTTTCCCGCTTTAATGTCTTTAATAGCGTCTTCTATAGTGTTTAATTTTTGTGACGAAGTTGATTTCTGAATTGATGACATGAATTGTTTTTTGCAAAGATAGGAGAACAGTACTAAAACTTATGAAATTTTAGTTAAATCTTCATTCATTTTTTTATTGAAATAAAGTCGATATAAAAAGAATAAGGGGAGTGCCAAAATAATGAAAACTACATTGTGCGTTATAAATTTCTTTTTTAGTAGCTTGTAAAACTCAGATTGATTCTTCAAAACTTTTGGCAATAAGATCAGAAAGAAAATGAGCGAAATTAAGGCTAAAGAAATGAGAATTCCACCAAGAATTTGAATACCATTATTTCTCAGTATTAAACCGCTCACACCAAACATCAGCAAACTTAAATGAGAGTAGCTCGCTAAAGTTGCATTTTCATGATAATCTTCCATATGGCGTATTCCCGCTTCATAAGATTCATTACTTAAGTTTCCCGAAAGCTTAAGCTCTAGTTCTGTAATCCCTCTATTGTGTAAGACCTTTAGTGCATTATTTTTATCCGCTAATTTTAGTCCATAGTGCCTAAAGTTTTTAATCAAGTCGATTAGCTTTTCGTTTTCAAAACGATCGATCTCATTTGTCTCTATAGATTGTTTTTCTAAATTTTGCTCATTCACTAATTTTGATCTTACTAGCTTTAGTTTTATTGGAATAAGAAGGGCATCTATGTCCATAAGTGCTCTATCTTTTGTAGCTCTGCTGGTAAGGTAGATACTAAAGGGAAGCATGATTATACCGGCAAGCCATGTTGCAAAAACGGGATCTAAACTCCCATCTTCAGAACTGTTTTTTGCGAAAATACTTATGAAGTGATAAGTCAAAAAGATCAAAATTGCAATAACCAGAGGAAGTCCTATACCGCCCTTTCTTATTAAGGCACCCAATGGGGCTCCTACAAAAAATAAAATAATACACATTAAGCCTAAAGCAAATTTATCATGAAGTGCAACAATGTGTTTATTAATATTCATGTTAGCAATAAAAAATGATTTATTCTTTACTTTAATATCATCTTGCACAGAATTGACAGAAGTAATTGCCATCTCGTACAATTGAATTAGTTTTTTATTTGTAAATAAATCAAAAATATTTTCAGGACTTTCAACAATTGAATCACTTTTTACAACATTATAATTCAGGTTCAAATTATTTTGATAAGACCTTGAGTTCATTGTTTTTGAAAATACATCTATTGATTTCTGCCTACTTATATAAAGGGAATCAATAGTTGTATTGAGTTCTTCTACACCTAGCATATTAAAACGTGCAGAGGCGTCTTTTTGTTCAAAATCTACATTATTGAATTTTGAAATATCTATATTTATGACGTAACGGTCAAAAGTACTTTTTATTTGCGGCCTATTTTTTGTTCTTTTTTGATAGTTAGCAGGTTGTATTTCATCATAGTAATTTCCATCATAAAGAATTAACTGAATGAGGTCTGATGATTCGTCACTGTAAAATTCTCCAGTCTTTGACTTAATTACAGTATAGTTTGCAGAAGAATTTCCTTTTTTTTGATGGATGATAACATCTTCTAAAAATTCACCATTCTCACCACTTTTTTTGGCGACTTTAATATTGATGTCCTGCAGTTGATTGAATTGTCCTTCAGCCACAATCATTGCGGGTTGAACTCGGGCAATATTTCGTCTAAGATTAAAAAAATTAAACTCTGCCAAGGGGATTACATTATTGGCAAAGAAAAAGCTAACTATAGCCAAAAAGACGATAAATATACTCAAGCTTTTCATGGCACGTTGAAGCGAAATCCCAGTTGACTTCATTGCAGCAAATTCATAGTTTTCTGAAAAATTCCCAAACACCATGATCGATACCAGTAGTATGGTTAGTGGTAATACCAAAACTACTATTCGTGGAGAGACAAAAAGAAGAAACTTAAGAATCACATCAAATTGCAAATCTTTTCCCGCTAGTTCTGCAATATATACCCATACGGATTGCAGTAAAAAAATAAGCATTAAAATAGTAAAGACACTAAAGAATGACTTTAAATAGGTGGAAAGTATGTAGCGGTCTAATATTTTCAATTTTACCCTAATCTAAATTATTGATGTAATAATCATTGTAGCGCGCAGCATCAAAGTTAAAAAAAGATTGGGATAGGGGAGCATTTGTTTTGAAATCCAAGACAGTTAGTGTTGTTTTTGTGTCATTAGAACCGATTTCAATTAAATTATAGATATGCTTGGTCAAAGTGTCGATCCCTAGCAGAGCATATTTAATCTCAGAATTTGAGTCAATTGGAATTAGTTTTATGTACTGGATTTTTCGTCCAAATTTTTCCTGAATAATATCCATTGAATAATTGTATCCTGACTCATAAAATGACAGTAATTTACTCGGTGCTATGGTATTATCTTCATCTGGGTTTTCAGTAGAAATAGTTACTTCCTCATCTTCCGGACTTATTGTGTATAATTTGACGCCATCAAAAACACGTTTTATACCCAAAATATCAAGTACATACTTATCGCCTTCTAAGGTTACTTTTCCTTTGGTTTCCTGACGTATGTTTTCTGCCTCGTTTTCTAGTACATACTTGAACGAAATTTGGATATTTTCATAAGACTCTACCTTTTTGTTGACCTGGTTAAGCAACTGCTTCGCCTGAGGGTCTTTGTTCTGTGCAAATAGTGTTCCAATAGAAAATATTGTACAAAATAAAATATTTTTTTTATAAGAGTTCATTGTCTAATAATTGATTTAATGCAACTAAATCAGAAACTAAAACTTGTCGTGCTTTACTGCCTTCAAATGGCCCGACTATACCGGCGGCCTCTAGCTGATCTATAAGTCGCCCTGCGCGATTATAACCAAGTTTCAATTTACGTTGTAATAACGAAGCAGATCCTTGTTGAGCAGTTACAATCACTTCCGCAGCTTCACGAAACAATTTGTCCATGTCGTCTATATCAATATCAAGACTTGTGCCAGATTCTTCACTTATGAATTCAGGTAGAATGTATGCACTAGCATAGGCCTTTTGCGCGCCAATGAATTCTGTTAAGCGTTCTACTTCGGGGGTGTCGACAAAAGCACATTGTATACGTACCAAATCGTTACCTTGAGTGTACAGCATATCGCCTCGACCAATTAATTGATCCGCACCAGAGCTATCTAAAATAGTTCTAGAGTCAATCTTTGAAGTGACTCTAAAAGCTATTCGGGCTGGAAAGTTTGCTTTTATAATACCTGTTATCACGTTGACTGAAGGACGTTGGGTAGCAATAATTAAATGAATTCCAATAGCGCGGGCCAACTGCGCCAATCGGGCAATAGGCGTTTCAACTTCCTTGCCAGCAGTCATGATTAAATCCGCAAATTCGTCGACAACCAAAACAATATATGGTAAAAATTTATGCCCGTCATTGGGGTTCAACTTACGCGCCTTAAAATTTGTATTGTATTCTTTGATATTTCTACAAAAAGCAGTCTTAAGCAAATCGTAACGATTGTCCATTTCAATACACAAAGAATTTAAGGTGTTTATGACTTTGGTATTGTCTGTTATAATCGCATCATCAGAATCGGGGAGTTTAGCTAAGTAGTGCCGCTCAATTTTATTGAATAAAGTTAATTCCACTTTTTTCGGATCGACCAAAACAAATTTGACTTCGGCAGGATGTTTTTTGTAGAGTAGTGAAGTAAGTACGGCATTAAGTCCTACAGATTTACCTTGCCCTGTAGCACCTGCCATGAGCAAATGTGGCATTTTGGCCAAATCCACTACAAAAGTTTCATTGCTAATTGTTTTCCCCAAAGCAATGGGTAATTCCATCTCTGATTTTTGAAATTTTTGTGAAGCCACAACTGAATTCATTGAAACAATGGTTGCATTTTTGTTTGGCACTTCAATACCAATAGTTCCACGACCAGGGATCGGTGCAATAATACGAATACCTAAAGCTGAAAGTGAAAGGGCGATATCATCCTCCAAATTTTTGATTTTTGAAATTCGAATACCAGCGTCAGGAATGATTTCGTAAAGCGTTACAGTAGGCCCTACTGTAGCTTTGATACTGCTAATGCCAATTTTATAATTGCTTAGTGTTTCTACAATTTTATTTTTATTGTCTTCAAGTTCTTCTTGATCGATTGTAATACCCTCAGAATCATATTTCTTAAGCAAGTCTAAGGATGGAAATACAAATTTGGAAAGTTCTAGTGTTGGATCAACTTCACCAAAATCTTCAACTAACTTTGCAGCTAAATTATCGGTTTCAGAAACTTCTTCTTCTGTAACAGTAATTTCCATTTTGACTCCAGAATCCCCACCAGCTACGGCCTCAACTTGTACTTCATCTTTTGTGATGCTTGAATGTTTTTGTATTGTTGGCTCTAAATTTTTTAGGGGTACCTCAAAAGCAGAGGTTGTTGATTTTTCATCAACCATTTCTTCTTGATTGTTTTCAAATGTGTGATGAATAGGCGAATCAATGATTTGTTCGTCATTTTTTGTTTTATTCTTAAAAGTAAAGAGCTTAGCTATTTGTTGTGGAGTAACTTTGAAACGAATGGCAATATAACATATGAAGCAAAATACTAGGAGCAGGGCAGTGCCTATTTTGCCTATGTAATCTTGGAAAAATAAATTTAATTGATATCC
>JAQCJC010000082.1 GCA_027593245.1 Bacteroidota bacterium
AGATGAAAGGTTTGCATTGTCCTGATTTTCGATTTTTTTTATGAGCGCAATTTTTATTTCCTCTATCAAAATTTCTGTTTCATCCTTTATGATTTCAAAACCGTGTTTGCTCAGCACTTTTTCTAATTCTAATGTTTGGATGCCTGTCTTTTTGTTTAGAACAATTTGTCCAAGCTCAACCGTTTTTATGTCACAACCCAATTCTTCCAACTCCCGTAATACAGTTGATTTGCATCTGTCACATACCATATTCTTTATGTTAAGGGTTTTTTTCATAATACTTTTTATAGTGCCTGAAATGGGAAGGGCTATTAACCAACCAACCAGTATTTCCTTCCCATATCAGGGCATTATTTTAATGTTTCTTTTAGGTTCTTCATATAATCAATAATCAAGGTCTTTTCAGAATTGGACAACTTAGCATCCTTGTGAATCAAGGTGTAAGATGCTAGTGGCATCTCATCATCTTTAACCTGACTAATTATTGACTTTAGTTTGCTGTTTTTTCTTCGGTTGGAATACGCATCCCATTCATTGAAATTCAATTCTTCCTTTCCTTCATTAATGTGGTCTTCTAAAAACCAACCAACAGGTTGTACCTTATTGTACCAAGGGTATTCTGTGTTATTACTATGACAATCATAGCAGGACTCTTGTAATAATGCGCTTATTTTTTCTTGGGTGTTGTTTACCAACAAGAAGTCAGTTTTTGGCACAGTATCACTTTGATTGAGGTCTGTGGGCACAAACTGTATGCCCACAAATCCAACCAATAAAATCAGTGCTATGATTTTTACAATTTTCATTTAGTTAATTTCTCGCTGTACTTTACCACATTTCAACATCTGGCTTCCATAATATGGATTGCGTATTTCTTCCTTTGTACTCAACCAAGCTGTACCGCCATCATACATTGGACAAAATTGCTCGTATAGTTTCACTTGTGTTCCCGTAATAGCTACCATATCAGTAACATCTTTGCTCAAAACTTTAAAATGTTCGCGTTGGTGTTTAATATCACTTTCACTGATATGTTCTGCGTGCTCGATAGCATCTTCCATAATGTCCTTTAATTCTGATTGCTGAGCATCCGTATATTTTGAAATGTCAAGCTTTCCTAATGATGTTGCGAGGGTTGCACCCAATTCTTTAGCTTTGGCATTATCATCTGCCACTAAGGCATCCTTTAAGTTGAAATAGTCATTTAATATTGTTTGGGAATTTCCATCTCCGTTCATTGCCATTTCCTTTTTATCCACATCGTGGTGACCATCGGAATTATCGTGGTTCATTTTTGAATGGTCTTCCTCAGTAATCATTTCAGAATTGGTACTGTTTTCTGTTTTCGCATCTTTACAATACATTGCTGATAAGCTTATAAATGCCATTACCATAATTGTTGTTAATCTTACTTTTTTCATTGTTTAAAATTTAATTGTTATTACTTGATTTATTATTCTATTACTTGTTTTACTTCTCCACAGGTTAGCATTGCGCTGCCAAAATATGGATTGATTACTTTTTCTTCTTTGCTCAACCAATATGCACCATTGTTGTTATCTGCCATAGGGCAAAATTCAACATAGACCTTTTCATTAACACCAAACAATTGAACAGCATTGATTAGATGTGATGATAAATATTTAAAATGGTCTCTTTGTGCTTTTATATCGGATGTTTCAGAAATTGAGGTCGCTGAAGGTTTTATTTCCTTTTCTAATGACATCCAATGGTTATGCGCCTTATTGTTTGATAACAATTTCATATCTACTCTGGTTAAATTGTTTAGTAAACTTATTACACTTTCAGAAGCGCCTTTTGAGTCTTCTTTCACTAAAGCATCTTTTAAATTGATATACGCATTGAAAACAGCTTTTAACTGCTCTTGAAATTTCGCTGATACTTTCAGACGCTAATTCATAATAGTGTGGTCACTTTCTGTGTTGGGTGAATTGTTATCCATACCTAAATGACCCTCGTGACCTGTCATTACTTTACCACCATCTTTATTCATCAAAGACTTTTTGCCTTGTAATTGTGCTGCTGCATCAACCGTAAATGTACCGTTAGTCACTATTTCATTTCCAACAAATAATCCTTCTAAAACTTCATATTCATTACCAATTTGATTGCCTAATTTAATTTCACGCATTTCAAAAATAGTTTGGTCTGGATTTGTTTTAAGGTACACCACAGAACGTTCACCTGTCCATAACACAGAAGATGAAGGAATTGTTAATACTTCGTCATTTTTAGCTGTACTGTCTTCAATATTTGCGATTACAAACATTCCTGGTTTAAATACATCGTCCTTATTGTTTAAAACAACACGCAAGGTAACAGTTCTTGTTTTGGTGTTTAAAACTGGGTCAATGAAATCAACTTTACCTTTAAATTCTTTATTAGGATAGGCATTGGTTGTTATCATCACTTCCTGTCCTTTTTTAAAGCGGTTAATCTGATTTTCATACACATCAAAATTTCCCCAAACTGTGTTGAGATTGGCAATTTTTAATATGGGTTGACCTTGTTTAATGTAATCGCCTTGCTCTACTAATTTTTCTGTAACAGTACCCGAAAAGGTTGCATACACAGGAAAGTTTTCTTTCACTTTTCCTGTTTCTTCAATCTTATTAATTTGATTTTCAGAGAGCTTCCATAATTTCAATTTATTACGGACTGCTTTGTATAAAGCAGGTTGTGATTCTTTTAAAGATGCTGCTGTAATTAATTCTTGTTGTGCTGCATAGAGTTCTGGCGAATAAATGGTTGCCAATAATTGACCTTTACGAACTTCTTCGCCTGTAAAACTCACATTCAAACGTTCAATTCTTCCAGCGAAATAACTTACCTGTACTGCATTTGCTTCTTCGTTTTCAGCAATTTTACCAGATAATTTGATAGTATTGCCTTCAACATTGCCTTTACCAACAATAGATGTTTGAATATTAGCTAAAGCAATTGCGTTTTCAGTCAATTTGAATTGGTCTGCTAATAAACCATCACTTACACCATCAGCAGGAATTAAATCCATACCACAAATAGGGCAATCTCCTGCTTCTGGTTGCATAATCTGTGGATGCATTGAACAGGTCCACATTTCTGATGTTAATGAGTGATTATGTTCACTTTCATTAATTAATGAATGATTATGTTCACTTTCGTTAGTTAGTGAAATATCAAACACTAACCAACTTAATATAAAGCCTAATACTAGTATTCCTGAGTAGATTATATATTTTTTCATTTCTTTTTTTTTTTTAAATAATATTTTTTCACATCTCTTTATACTTTTAAATAAAGTAACCAAAACTAATTATCAATTTAGTTTTCTTTTCCATATCAAAGATTTATTACAAACTATCTTTTAAACTTGTCATATATTTAATAACAGCCTCTTTATCACTTTTTGAAATGATCGCATTTCTATGAATTACCGTGTAGCTGTATATTGGCATTTCCCCACTTTCTATCTGATTCATTATTGAGTTTATCTTGCTTTTCTTTCGTCTATCGGAATAATCTCCCCAAACACTAAAATTCAGATCTTTTTTTCCATTATCTATATGTTTTTCCAAATACCAAGCTACAGGCTGCAACTTATTATACCAAGGATAAGATGTATTGTTACTATGACAGTCATAGCAGGAAACGTGCAAGGTTTTATAAACTGTCGCAGGAACTTTATTTACAATCATAAAATCAGTTTGCGGTATAGTTTCACTCTGATTGTAGTTTACAGGAAAAAACTGAATGACCGCAAAGATAATTAATGTAATCCATGATATAATTTTTACTAATTTCATTTAATTGATTTCACGCTTTACTTCACCACATTTTAACATTTTATTTCCATAATATGGGTTTCTTATTTCTTCGTTCATACTTAACCAAGCACCTCCATTTTTATTATCGTACATAGGACAGTAATGCTCATAAACCTTCATTTTAGTTCCAGTAATAGCAACCATATCGATTATGTCTTTACTAAGTATTTTAAAATGTTCACGTTGATGCGCAATATCACTATAACCTATGTGTTCTGCGTGTTCTGTAGCATCCTCAATAATGTCAATTAATTCTAATTTTTCATTGCTTGAAAAGCCAGATGAATCAAATGACTTTAAAGATTGAGCCAATGTAACTCCCAACTCTTTTGCATTAGCGTTATCATCGTTTGCTAAAGCATCTTTAAGTGCGATATAATTTGTTAGTACTTTTTGTTCGACTGAATTTTGGATATTTGAATTCATAGCAGAATTTGATGCATCCATTTTATCTTGATTAATCTCTGAATGTTCATGATTATCGTTATTGTTTTCTTTATTTGTGTCTTTACAAGACATTGTAGATAGACTTATTAAAGCCATTACCATAATTGAAGTTAATCTTACTTTTCTCATTTTTATTATTTTAAAATTATACTTGTTTTTTTAGTTACTTAAATAGTTTATGATTGTACTTTGAACGTAATACTTTACAATTGATTCTATTTGATTTATTTGAAACTTTAGTTCTAATTCTTGTAAGTCCAAAACATCAATAAAGTCAATTGCACCTGTTTCATAATTTTTTATTAGTATTTGTTTCGCGTTATTAGCTTGCTTAATGTTTTTTATTGCTGTATTATAACTTATTCTTGCTGACATACGTTCCTTTAAAGCTTTATTTAACAGTGTCTCTAAAGTATTTCTTTTTTCTTTTTTTTGATATAGAATTTCTTGTTGTTCTAACTCATTTTGCTTTGTAATAGATTTGTATTTTTTATTAAAAATTGGAATAGATAAAGAAATCATTGGCATTATTATATCCTTACCATTGTCAATAAAGTTAATATCAGGGCGTTCAGAAACATTTATATAGTCTAAACCAAATCCAATCATAGGGCTGCTTTCTTTTTGGTTAAGTAATTCAGATTGTTCAATAGTTCTAAAGAGTTTATCAAATTTTAATAATTCTGGATGTAATGATAAATTTTCTTTAGTAGTTTCAAAATCTTCATTTGGAAGCAATAGATCATCAACAAAGGTTACTTCAATATCATCTTCTCTGTTTAAAAGTTTATTAAAAGTGGTTTGTTCCGCTAAAAAATCTTGTTGTAACACATCCTTTACTTGTTGTAATTCATTTTGACGTATTTGCAAACGTAACACATCAACTACAGGCGTTTTACCTACCTCAACAGAAGTTAATGCCATTGTTTCATAGGTTTTTAATAAATTAATATTTTCACTTAGAATTTCTTGTTTCGCTTTATTTGCATACAACTTGTAATAGGATTGTGATACTGAAGTCATTAATTTTCGTTTAACTATAACTATCTCCACGTATTTAGCATCTGCAAGTGCACCCACGTAATTTTCTCTTGAAGTAATTGTACCAAACCATGGCAACATTTGTTTTGCTGATATCTTAAAACGTTGTGCTCCAGTTCGAGTTTCTGGTTCACTTATAAAGTAGCCCATACCGAATTCGGTATTAGGAATTGTATTTACCTCATTTAGTTTTTCCGAAACTCTTTTATACTGTAAATCAATTTTTTGAATCTCCGGATTATTTAATAACGCTTCGTCAATTAAAGTTTCTAATTTTTGTGCATTTCCTTTTAAAATAAAAAGAATAAAGAAAAATAAAAAGACCGTTTTTATATGTTTCATTTTAATGTTCTTTTTAGTTGAACTTCTGCTTTCCAGCTATATAAAACTGGTACTACGAATAAGCTAATTAAGGCTATTAACATTCCACCAAAACTTGGAATTGCCATAGGGATCATAATATCACTACCTCGACCAGTTGATGTTAATATTGGCAATAATGCTAAAATAGTTGTAGCAGTTGTCATCAAGCATGGTCTTATTCTCTTTTCTCCTGCCTCTATAACAGATGCTCTTACTTCCTTTTTGTTATTTGGTGTATTTCTTCTAAATGTTTGTGTTAAATATGTTGCCATAACAACACCATCATCTGTTGCGATTCCAAAAAGTGCAATAAATCCTACCCAAACAGCCACACTCAAATTAATTGGTTGAATATGAAATAAGTCCCGAAGGTTTTGTCCAAGGAAATTGAAGTTTAAAAACCAATCTTGTCCATAGAACCATATCATTAGGAATCCTCCAGCGAATGCTACTGCAATACCTGTTAACACCATTAGTGACGTACCAACAGAACGGAATTGAAAATATAGAATTAAGAAAATGATTGCTAATGATAAAGGCACAACAACTGATAGAGATTTTTCTGCTCTTAACTGGTTTTCATAAGTTCCTGTAAATTGATAATTAATCCCTTTAGGTACTACTAATTCTCCATTATTAATTTTTTCTTGAACTAAGGTTTGTGCATTTTCCACAACGTTCACTTCCGCAAAGCCGTCCATTTTATCAAACAATACATAGCCAACTAAAAAGGTGTCTTCACTTTTAATTACTTGTGGTCCTTGTTCGTATTTTATTGTTGCTAGCTCACCCAAAGGAACTGGAATACCTTTTTCAACTGGTATATAAATCTGTTTTAAATCGGTAGGATTAGCTCTTAATTCTCTTGGGTATCGAACACGTATACCATATCGCTCTCTGCCTTCGACGGTTTGGGTTAACACCATACCGCCTACAGCAACTCTTAATACATTTTGTACATCATTAACAGATATTCCATAACGAGCAATTTTTTCTCTATCAATATCGATTAGTAAATAAGGTTTTCCAATAATACGGTCTGCAAAAACAGCCTCCTTTTTTACACCATCAGCTTGTTTTATAATACCCTCCAAATGTATACCAAATTCTTCAATCTGCTTTAAGTCTTGACCTTTAACCTTTATTCCCATTGGAGCTCGCATACCAGTTTGAAGCATTACCAATCTAGTTTCAATAGGTTGTAATTTTGGTGCAGAAGTCACACCTGGTAATTTTGTAGCTTTTATAATTTCATTCCAAATATCATCTGGTGAATTTATTTCTGGTCGCCAATTACGGAAGAACTCACCATCATTATCCTCTATTAACTCATCGTTATTGACTGAAGTCAAAATAACATTTTTTGAAGTATTAGGGTTTGCAATGAATCGACCATCTTTCAATTCAAATAAACCATTATCATTTACTTTATATCGTTGACGTTCTCCATTTTTATTCAGCATATATTCTGGTTTATACTGAATTATATTCTCATACATTGATAATGGGGCTGGGTCTAAAGCTGATTCTGTTCGACCTGCTTTACCAACTACTGTTTTTATCTCTGGAATACTTGCTACAGCCATATCTAATTGTTGTAAAACTCTTTTATTTTCTTCAATGCCAGAATGTGGCATTGAAGTTGGCATCAACAGAAAAGAGCCTTCATTTAATGATGGCATAAATTCTTTTCCTGTATTTTTCATTATAAAAAATCCAAAAATTACAATAACTGTTGGTACAGATAAAAACAATAGTTTATTATCTAAACACCACGTTAAAATTTTTGTGTAATATTTAATGAATAAGGAGAAAACAATTAATAAACCGAAGCAAATAATACTTATAAAAAATAGATTTGAAAAGATACTTTTATCTACTCCTAATGGTCTCCAATATTCAGCTAATAAGAAAATAGTTGTGACTATAGAAATTATTAAATTAACAAGATTAGCTTGTTTATCTGATAACTTATTTTGAAGATTTTGAACTGCTGTAATTCCAAAAGAAATTAA
>JAQCJC010000083.1 GCA_027593245.1 Bacteroidota bacterium
TTATGTCTCAGTGGGACCATCCAATAGCTTGAATTTAATGTTCGGAATATTCCGAACACACGTTTGGAATCGCGGGTAATTCAAGAATCTCAATCTCTTCAGAGCGAAATAGCTACCGTTAAAAACGCTGATGCAGTGAATAGTTTATGTACGGTAAATACCGTACATGGCTTGCGCGATTGCCGGTGCGGTGTTTTTCAAAAGGTTTTATTAAACCTTCGTGTATTTTATTCATCTGAAAAGAGTTTTCACCAAAATTCCTAAGAGAATAAACAAATTAATCGCTAAAAGAAATTTAAACTTGGTGTTTAATGATTTATTTAAGCTTTCAAATTCTCTTTGGAAATCAGTTTTAGAAACACGTTCATTTAACTCATTTAAGGAATTTTCAAATTTGAGAGTGCCTTGGACTTTTGTGCACGGCAGGCAGGTGCTACGCGGTATTAAAAACTCCCTGCCCGGGAGACTCTCTGATCACTCTTATAGTCTCCATTAAAAAATACTAACTTTAGTCCAACTTCCGCTGACGCTTTACATCAAACCTACCCATGAAAAAATACCTGATCAGAACTTGGGACAACTATTCGATTCTTTGGAACGAAGGCAATAGCTCATCGGATTCTTTGGAAATCGACGATCTCGAAAAATCAATCAATCAAGCAAAGTCTCAAATACGATCTCAATTAATATTTGATTCATTCGATGAGTTCGTTTCCTCTATTGACTCGATGAAAACAATGGGCCACTCTCCTCAAGTGATAGATGTCGAGACAGATAGACAAGTTGACTCATTTTCTGACTTAACATATCTCGAAGAACTCTCTTTTGAACATTTCGGCAAGAATTACAGATAAAATATGACTACTCAATCTACTTATCAAAAAGCCATGAAGTTTGCTGCCGAGGCGCATGCTCAACAAAAGTTGCCCGGAAGTACAGCAAACTACCTTTTACATATCAGCAACGTAGTGATGGAAATTATCATGGCTCATCACCACGAACCCACATTTGACCTGGAATTTGCCATTCAAGTTGGTGCACTACATGATGTTCTAGAAGATGTTGAAGAAATCACTGAAAAGGTACTACTGAAGAATTTCTCTAATGAAGTAGTCGAGACCGTAAAAACATTAACCAAAGATGATCAAATCAAGGACAAGGAATTAAAGCTTCTAGATTCTCTAGAGCGAATAGCCTCATCGAAATTCAAAGAAGCCAGCATTGTCAAACTCGCTGATAGAATCACCAACCTTCAACCTCCTCCACCCCATTGGAGCCCAGAAAAATGTGAAGCCTATGCTGAGCAGGCAAAAGTTATATTGTCGAAGTTTGGCGATTCTCATATTTATCTGAGTACACGATTAGAAAATCAAATCAACTTTTATTCAAACCTAAAAACTATTTAATATGACATTTACAGCAATTGCCGAAATGATTTTTGGTAAAATCAAAAACATCCAACATCAAGAAATGCGCGAATTTAGGCTTAGAATAGAGCCTGTAGAACTTGACGAGTCTCTAGACTTCCTTGAATCACAAGGAGAGTTTAATGCTCTCGATCGACTCTTAGGTCTCAATGGGATTTCTACTCCTGATAAACGATCAAAAAAACTAGGGTCGCACATCAACTTAATTCCTGGCACAAGCAAGGGTGCTTGTCGCAAACAAGCTATGTTCGTGAGTAAAATCAATAGTAACTATTCGTCAAAAATCAAATTAGGTAATGCCCTAACATTCGACCAACTATTAGAAAGGGTTGTAATGCATTGCCAAGGCGGATGCTATGAAACTACAAGAGAGGTCTTTGTTATTACTGATAACATTAATTCTACCGAAATGAACAAGTGGGCTAAAAACCTTCAGGTTATCCAAAAAGATCAAGGTGTTAGAATCTCAATTTTTTATCTCAATAACGAAAACCATCTGAGTTTACTTAACGAGATGATGGGCTTGAGTCCGTTTTAGCGACGCTGCAGGGTACCGTCATTAATATCATTACCATTAATGGCATCTACGTAGAATATAGATTGGCTATTCAAGACAATGTGGTTGGTGTTTTTGATGATAATCTGGTTGGCGATCTCAAACATTTCTTCATCACAATTGTCAGAAATAACAATTGAAAATATGTTTGTGGTTCCCAAAGGTCCGTTGGATAATTTTACATATTTGGTGTTTATTAACTTGCTTAGAGCATCATCATAGGCGTACTCTACAGCGTCATCTGCAAACCCCATATAATCCGGAAAGCCGTTAAAAAACGGGAACAATTGGACCATATGATTCATGTTTTGTTCACATGTTCCAAGAATTAATTCGTTTTTTCCTTTGAATTCAAGAGCGTATTTGTCGTCTGGATTAATCTGCAGAATTGAATCGCAAAATTGATTTGAGAGATTTAAAAAATATCTTCCATTATCTGTCTTGCGGGAAATATAATCCAAAGAGGCAATGTGTCCGTAATAACGACTAATTTGTGTGGAATCAGCGTTAATATTGGGTTGGGCCTGTAACTTTATATTACTACTCGTCGCCAAAAGAAGTATATAAATCCAAATACTCATAGCCTTAAATAAGCCTGGTGTATAAAAAAATGGTCGTAAAGAATTGGCCCTATTCATTTCCAAAAAATTAAATGGCTAAGGGCTAGGCCGTCTATTAATTTAACTTCAAAAAAAACCTGAAAAGTCCAATAAGTATTGTATTTAGATTCCTTAGGTCGAAAACTATCGTTTAATCCTCCTTAATTAATCTAATAAAAGCCCCCCTGAAACGAAAATCATCGGTAATTTTTAGCGAATTATCACCGCCAGTCCCAAGAGTGAATTGATGTGATCTTTCTTTTGGCCACTCCTCCGGTGGCGCAGGAAAATACTTTACTTCTGGACCTGGAACATGTTCATCTAGTAGCCAATGATTCGCAGTGAATCCACGATCATCAAAAAGAAACATCCCGTCCCGCACTGTTAAATTCCCGCCTGCCAAAAAATTCATCCCTGTTGAATTATCTCCCGGCTCCCCCCAAAATGATTTTTTCCAGGTTTTAGTGCCTTTTAAACCGAGTCCAACATCAGAATTATAGTAAATTGCTTCTGCGTTAGAATTTTTAAATCCTAGATAATCGGTAAGATTTAATACATCTTGTATCAACGGCAATCTAAAGCCCTCCAGGCAAATATTTCTTGAATCTGAAACACAAAAGCCATTGTAAAACAATCCATATTTTGCCATGGATTTTTTATTATCCACGTATGCGCAACAGGGTAGACCTTTAGAAGTATATTTGGTCCAGTCTTCAAAATTATCAACTAGCGGAATCTCATCCCCATTGCGAAAATTTGTTGAAGTAAGATTTTCTGTGGCCCATGTTTGTTTGCCAACTATTACTGTTTCCATTTTATAAATGTTTTAAAAATTTCGTTTAAACATCCTCTAAAGTAAATAATTCAATCGTTAGGTTTTTTACCCTGTATTCTTCATGATCATATAATCTTTCTAAATACTTTCCCTTGTGAAAAATCTTATCAACCAATTCTATTTCGTAATAAGGGGTCTCTAAAGACCTCGTCGTTAAGGCAAAGTCTGATGGCTTGGGTTCCCTCTCAGATTCCACTTTATAACTCACCAGTGTGCCTCTCAATTCTTGATAGTATAACAGAATATTGCTTTTTGTTTGATATGGATATGCGTCGAGCTCTACATTGCCAGGCCCTTTGTAGGCTAATAACTCGGGGGCGTTCAAATCCTCATTAGAAACTTCATCTATCCAAGGTGTTTCTTCAATATCTCTTATTTCTTTTGATCTCCAAATAAGTTTATCATTTTCATCAGTCAATACAAAGTTTAGCCGGGAGTCCTTAAAGGATGTTGCGTTCATCCAATAATTAGTATGTTGATCTGGAATATAATTTTCGGTTCCAAGAATGTCCGTTAACTCTGAATGCATCTCCGTTAAAGTATCAATACCATTTTTGTTTTGATACTCTCGAATTTTTTTCACCTCGTTGTCTGATAGAATATGAGCAGACCCTTCGAAGCAATTACCGTTCATAATTAACCTATATTTCATTTTACTAAATTAGAGTTTTATTCTTACCTCTTGAAGCCATTAAGCGTTTCATCAATGAATGAGATACTAATTCACCATTATAGTTAATTCTACCTGCCATCCCAATATAAATAATCTCTTGTGTGCTAGGATTTTCCCATATATAAACCCCCGGCTTATCTTTTATTTTTTTTTAATTAAACAGTTATACTTCATTAGAAACTCTTTTTTTATACTACTTAGTTCATTAGAAATGACTAGCGAATGGTTATCCTCAATAAATTCTTCTATATATAGTTTTAGTTCTTCTATCATTATACTTTATAATAATTGTTTGACCGAAACCGTTAAATAATTTTTATATCCATTTAATACATATACTTTCTTCAATAATCTCTTCGCTTTTTTCTACACTTCTTCTCAGATAAGTCATCCCATTAAATTGAAATTTTACATTTTGAATTTCTCCTCCTTCCGAATCAATAATTCTCCATTTTTGTGAAAAAGAATCTTTTTTATGAATTAAAAGATTAACTCCATTGTAATTGGTACTTAAGTTTGTCAAATATTAGGCTGCGAGGGATGCTCCCTCCTCGCTTTATCAAAGTCTGCTAACACTCCGTCAAGGTCTATGTAAATTATTTTCATATATTTTTAATAAATTATTAGTGCTTTGTTAGTCTCTAAATTGGTAACACTAAAGTCACATTGATCTAGAGCGTTAAATATAGTATTCAATTGCTTAGTATTTGTAAAAAATGCTATCGAGACTCTATTGGCAACTAGAGGTAAATTATTTTTGTTAATTTTTGCTAATCGCAATATACCAAATTCCATTTGGTAAACCGGAGAACTATTTAATGGCAACACGTCTGGTTGAGCTCTCCTACAACCTTCGCCAGATATCCTATATAAAGACGAATACAAATCATCGGCTATTGGAACTGCAGTTACCGTGGAAACAAAAACTTTAACATCGCACAGTAAATTAACAAAATTGGCTAAGAGCCACTGTAGCAATTCTTTATCATTAAAAGTACTTATGTCAATATTATCCTGAATTATTTGATTTTTAAGCTGGCTTCCAATATTCATATATTACCTATTCATTTACAACTACCACATCCACGCCAGGCCCAATCTGTGAAAACAGTATTAACCCACTGTTTTTAAAATCATTGAATACAACGTTTTTGATATTGAGTTGAAATTTAAATTCTCCTGATTAGAGTTTTATTAGTCGCATGTATTTCCCTTCTTTGAACGCCGAATATTTTAAATCAAAGTATCTATCCGTATTTTCTCCTGGCTTTACTGTAAATATACCTTTGTCGTATTCGGAAACACAAACTGTCGCATAATCGGAAGTCCACCAATGAACCGACTGTCCCTTGCCATGAAAAATCGTAGGCATCATAACATGCTCCAAATAACCGCCAGGTAGTGCTGTGAAACCCGATTCATTTGAGCCTGTTAAAGGATTAGTAAAAGCAATTTTTCCAGGCCAACCCTTCTGCGATTTTAACTTAATGAGCACTTCGCTTTGGGAGTACTTGTCCTTCGGTACATTGCTGCCCAAACTTATAATTAGGTCACACCAGTCATCATAACTAGCCAATCTAGTACCCTCTGGAACAAGCGAGTCGGATTGGTTTACACAATGAACATTGTAAAACAGTCCATATTTTTTGATGTTTTTATCATCAAAATCATAGGCACAACAACAATATTCATCGTTCAAACAATAAGAGTCCCATTCCTCAACACTTTTAGCCATATGAATAGCTTCTCCGTTTCTGTCATGAGTGAATCGCGCATCTTCTGTACACCATTCGTTTTTTCCAATTCTAACAAATTCCATTTTTTTTAGATTGTTAATTAATAGATTATCTGAATAAAACACTTCTTTTACTCATTATATAATTTTTACATAAGTCAAATTCATCTATTCTCAAATTATTTTTTATATGATTTTAAACTTCTTTTGTAAATTTAATAACATCAATTACTTTTTAACTTAAAAGATAGGGCTGAAGGCTCACCTTAATTAGTAACACTTAAAAGTAGTGATTTCCATTGGTATTGTTGGTCAGGCAGCAGGGCGCAATACAAGATTATAATCTCTATTCAGAGAACTTTTACACAGATCAACTCATTCACTATGCTGCTATCCGAATATTCTTCATACCGGCGGATATAATAGTGCCCATTAAATATATAACGTTCATTACTGAACGTTCCTCCCTCAGATTCCACAATACGGAACTTAGAAGAGAACCGCTCTTTACCTGATCGCAACATAGTCAACGCATTGTAAAGCGCATTAGCCGTCAGATTCAACGAAAACTGCCTAAGATGATCTGATAACAGCATTAAAACAGGTGAGTTAGGCACCACATGTTCAGCAGCAAATGCAATACGTACATCGCTATCTATTCCAGTAATGCTCCCCATTCCTATACGATAACTTCGCTCTGTGGTACCCGAAGACTGGAAATCACCACATGAGATTTCTTGAGATTTACAATCAACTGGAATAAATCCAATCGTTAGAACCTCGATCATAGAGCCTTACTCGTAAACAAATTCGTCTTCCTCGTCGTAGAAGTAGCTTTTGTTCTTCTCTTCTCCAACGTACACGGAGCAATACAACTCATGGTTATTGCATATTTCTTTCAGTACGTCCTCATCTATCGCGTCGGGCCCAGACCAACTCTCCGTATAGGAAAACTCAAATTCCTCTGCTTCAGCATCAACAGTCGCTTCGCACACTGCGTTGGGGTAGGTCATTCCAAACGCATCTTCTACTTCCATTTTAACACCTTCAATGTAATTCACATCAGAGGAGTAGCCAAAGAATTTTACAGATACCATAATTTTAAAAGTTTATTCATTTTAAATGTATTAAAAAAAAAAGAATATTCAAAAACCCTTTCAGCTGTTGGTTCTATAAATTGCCACTTTTTTTAGTAAATATACCTCGCCTGGTATAGACAGCGTTTTGAAGATCAACGTACCGTGCACAAAATACTATGCAAGACATCAGACTTGATGAAATAAATGAAAGGATACCAGCTCCTATCCCTGTTATGGCTAAAAACTCATCTCTGAATCTAATTTTCATCGCATTAACAGCATTGTTTTCTTTTCGACTTCAATATTTTCGTTCAGCGCATAAAGCCATATATCACCAACTAGTCTACCAATATTATTATCTATAATCATCTCAAAGGAATGAGTTGGTAATTCCCAAATTAAGCCATGTCTTCCCTGACCCTTGCTAAACCTAAAGTATAAGTTAACATACTCTTTAAATGAATTCGGGAAACCTTCTTCTTTCAGATTAAGAGCAGTCAGACTATCTAAATCGAAATTCAACCTAACGCCGTCAATTATTTCTTGTGTTAATTTCATTGTAGTAAAAGATCCT
>JAQCJC010000010.1 GCA_027593245.1 Bacteroidota bacterium
ATATATTTTTGTCTAATCAATTGATTATTAGATTATTAGATTATTAAATCAAATATAGATATACGAAAGTTATAAGTTGTGAAGGTGTTCAATTGCTATATTTACGCAAGAGTAAAATCATGAAAAACCTACCCAAATGAAAAAAATAATATTTATACTAAGCTCTTTTACATTGTTAATGGGGTGTTACTCAACTCAAAATACTGCAAAAATTAAACAAGATATAACAGCAGCTTATATTGCTCCTAAAGGATTTAGTGAACCTGTTCGATCTGCAAATAGTGGAATTAAGAGAATAAACTTATCTAGTGGAGCCTATTTTTATGACGGAAGCATTAGAATGGGAGTTTCTAATATAATCAAAAGATCTAATGGACAGAATGACTATGATGTAAAGTATTTAGCTGAGGAACAACCAGACGTCGCACGAGAGTTTGTTAAAACCCTAACTACAAAAGCTGGAATGAAAATTGGCAATAAAAGTGAAGAAAGCATAAAGGCAGAAGCTGAATTATTAACATCTTTGACCAATAATATTCAAAAACTAGCAACAGAATCAGCAACTCTAAATTTATCAAGAAGTATTCTTTACAGATTAAATGAAAGTTTATATAACAACGTATCTAAAGAACAAATAGAGCTGTTTCAAATGGTAGCCAACAAATTAATAGAGCTTCAAGAGAAGGAGTTTGAAGCTAAGCTAATGAGTGAAAAATCAAAAATTTTAGCTGATTTGAATTCAGCAATTTCTGAACTGCAAGAATTAGGGTTCGAAAAAAATAAAATTATTGGTCTTATCGACAAAACTGTAGGCACAACCAAATAATTAAAATTAATGGTTTTAATTGTAAATCTTCGTTAAACAAAATCGGTTAAATCTAGATAATTGTTACTTTTGTTTTAAAGATTATTAGATGGACCTCAATTTTAATAAAAACGAAGATCAAAATAAACTTCTTTTATCAGATCTTAGAAAACGATTTATAAAAGTTAAACAAGGCGGCGGAAAAAATAAAATTCAAAAACAGCACGCTAAAGGGAAAATGAGTGCCCGTGAACGAATAGACTATCTTTTGGATGTAAAATCAAAGGCTATAGAAATCGGTGCATTTGCTGGGGAAGACATGTATGAAAAGCACGGAGGATGTCCTTCTGCTGGGGTCGTTGTAAAAATCGGATATATTTCAGGAAGACAATGTGTTGTTGTAGCAAATGATGCCACAGTAAAAGCTGGAGCATGGTTTCCTATAACAGCCAAGAAGAATTTACGTGCACAAGAAATTTCCATCGAAAACAAACTTCCAATAATTTATTTAGTAGACTCAGCTGGTGTATACCTACCCTTGCAAGATAAAATATTTCCCGATAAAGAACATTTTGGCCGTATTTTTAGAAATAATGCGGTTATGAGTAGTATGGGAATCACTCAAATTTCGGCCATAATGGGCAGTTGTGTGGCTGGTGGTGCCTACCTCCCAATTATGAGTGATGAAGCAATTATTGTAGACAAAACAGCGAGTATTTTCTTGGCTGGAAGTTACTTGGTAAAAGCAGCAATTGGTGAAAGCATTGACAATGAAACTCTTGGTGGAGCAACTACGCATTGTGAAATCAGTGGGGTTACAGATTATAAAGCCACTGATGACAAAGATGCTTTAGACAAAATTAAAGCCATAATAAATAAAATTGGAGCTACCGAAAATGCAGGTTTTAACCGAATAAAAGCTATAAAGCCAAAAGAAAATCCGGAAGATATTTTTGGGATTTTACCTCATTCACGAACCGAGCAGTATGACACTTATGAAATCATTAAAAGATTGGTTGACCATTCAGAGTTTGAGGAATATAAAGCTGGCTATGGAAAAACACTAATAACAGCCTACGCCCGTATTGACGGTTGGGCTGTTGGCGTTGTAGCAAATCAACGAAAATTGGTTAAAACCAAAAAAGGGGAAATGCAATTTGGAGGTGTAATTTATAACGACAGTGCCGATAAAGCCACACGCTTTATCGCTAACTGTAATCAGAAAAAAATACCGCTAGTATTTCTTCAGGATGTTACTGGATTTATGGTTGGAAGCAAAAGCGAGCACAGCGGAATCATAAAAGATGGCGCCAAAATGGTAAATGCGGTCAGCAATAGCGTTGTACCAAAATTTACTGTAATCATAGGGAATAGCTATGGCGCTGGAAATTATGCCATGTGCGGTAAAGCCTATGATCCAAGATTGATTGTTGCTTGGCCAAGTGCTGAATTGGCAGTAATGAGTGGGTCTAGCGCCTCAAAGGTACTGCTTCAAATAGAAAAGGCATCGCTTGAAAAGCAAGGACAAAAAATATCCGATCAAAAAGAGGCCGAGTTGCTATCAAGTATTAAGCAAAAATATGACGAACAGGTATCGCCTTATTATGCTGCAGCAAGACTTTGGACAGATGCAGTTATTGACCCCTTAGAAACACGTACGTGGATTAGTATGGGAATTGAGGCCGCTAACCATGCTCCTATTGATAAAGAATTCAATCTAGGAGTGATCCAAGTTTAGTGTTTCAACTGTTTTTTGTCGTTGAACTTTACCTGAATTTGTTGTGCAAAACTTATCTATAAAATAAGTGTTTTTAGGATGCTTTTGTGGTTCAATAGCGCTAAAATCTAAATGTAATATTTTAGGTTTTCCTTCAATTATTAACACCACTTTTTGCCCCAATACAATATCTGGCATTGAAGTAACAAAAAATCGACGTTTAATCTGATTTTGTATGATTTTTTCTAACTGCTCAGGATAAATTTTTAGACCACCAGAGTTGATGACATTATCGTAACGACCTAACCAAACAAAAGAGTTCTTGGACGTTAACGAAACCACATCTTTTGTGTGCAAAACTCTTGAGCTCAATTTTGGTGCGTTTATTATTAGGCAACCATTGTCATTTGTGGCAACAGAAATTTCTGGTAAAACTATGAAATGCTCTTCCCCATTAGTCAAATTTTTAACTGCAATATGACTGACTGTTTCGGTCATTCCAAAAGTTTCAAAAACAGCAGAACTATGATCCTTCAATTTATTAGCTAAGGAATCTGAAACATGTGCACCACCAATAAGAAGCGTTTTAATCTTGTTTATTTTTGAAAAACAGTTGTGGACCTGTAATGGTACCATAGCTGAAAAATCATAAACCTTAGTGAGATACTGCAAAGGGTGAGATGAAGGTTCAATAAAGTCTAATTTCAAGCCTAAAACCCAAGCACGTACAAACATCATTTTTGCAGCAACGTATGAGAATGGTAAGCAGCATAAGGCAGAGTCTCCTGGGCTTAAATTAAAAAAACTTCCTGTTGACTTTGCAGAATTTACAAAAGCAGTTTTAGAAATAGTAATGACTTTTGGTTCAGAAGTTGTCCCGGAAGTTTGAAGATCTATGTGTTCATTTTCATCAACCCAGTTAAGAATAAATAAACCTAAATTACATTCGTTCTCAGTACCTGTTTTTATGAGATTTTGAGCATAGGCTGAAATTGTTTCAAATGAATAATTTTTGTTATTCAACTGAAAAAAATCGTGAGGGATAATATGTTTAGCCGTGGTGCTCAACGTATTTAAAAAGAATTAATCAGCAGTAACGCTGCCAAAAAGCTTTTCTTTCCAATCTGTCCATTGGTATTTTTTAGAAAAAACAATCAAAATCAGCGGGTAAATAACGAACACTGGAAAAAAGACTTCTAGATTTGACATTTCGGGTACCGAAATATCTTTTAAAATAGAATTAGTTTGAAAAGCTGTCCAATCGGCAGTAAGAAGAAGGGCTGCAATTAGGTTATTTGCGGCATGAAAACCAAGTGCCAATTCCAAACCTTCATCCATGAGCGTCATAATACCCAATAAAAAACCTGTTCCGATGTAATAAACCATCAACATATACCCCAATTTTCCGATTTCTGGATTAGCAATATGCATCAATCCAAATAATGTTGAAGTGAAAATAAGTGGCAGCCATCGGTTTTTAGCCAATACGCCAAGACCTTGCATTAAATATCCTCTAAAGAAATATTCTTCAAAACTTGTTTGTAATGGAATAAAAACAATTGAAATTAAGACAAGAATCAAAAAAGGAATCGGCTTGAAATTAAAACTATAGTCTTCTGGTGACGAAAAATATTCTAATAAAATAAAGCAAAAGGTTGTTGCACCCCAAGCTAAAAAAGCAAACCAAAAACGACTCCAATCTATGGAGCTTCTTGAAGTTGTAATGCTCTTTAAAGATTGCTTGTGAAGGAATTTAACCACAATGAAAAGAAAAGCTAAGCCAACCGCAAATGACAACAGCATTAGAAATAAATTCAAATTCGAGTCTAATAGTGACATAATTGAATTTGTATCCATTTTTGACAAATCATCTCCATTAGCAATGGCTTTTGCGAAAGCTGCAATGGTCAAAGGGATTTGCCCAATAATGACACCAATAAAAATCAAAATCACCCCAACAAGGTATAACCACCAATCATGTTCAACTTTAAATGCTTGTTTAATATACATATCTCTAAAAATTAATTGTCCAGTTTTCTGAGGGCGCATAAATTAAACGCCCATTATCTATTCTCAATGGTGCCTCAATATTGTTCGTGTATAAGGCACCGGTACCCAAACCTTGAGGGCGATTAACATTCAGTTGATAAGTCCATTGTGCAATTGCATTTAGCCCAATATTGCTTTCTAAAGCACTAGTAATCCACCAATCTACTGAATGTTTTTCGGCTAAATCAATCCATGATTGACTGCCAGAAAAACCACCTACAAGAGTAGGTTTTATAATAATGTATTGGGGGTTTATTGTTTGTAGCAAAAGACTTCGTTTTGTTACATCGTGAATTCCAATTAGCTCCTCATCTAAAGCAATTGGTAAAGGTGTATGTGCACAAAGTTCTACCATTGCATCATACTGCCCTTGTCGAATAGGCTGTTCTATTGAGTGTAAATTAAACTCTGACAAGCGTTTGAGTTTTTCCATCGCTTCTAAAGGGGAAAACGCGCCATTAGCATCAACTCTAAGTTCTATTGTCTCGACATCATACTCTTTTCTGATGGCTTTAATTAAAGATAGTTCAGTATCAAAATCAATAGCGCCTATTTTAATTTTCAAACAATCAAAACCCGCGTCAATTTTAGATCGAATCTGGGATTTCATAAATTGCTCATCGCCCATCCATATAAGTCCGTTTATGGGAATAGATGCCTTACCAGATGTAAATTTTGAAGGAAACAAAACATTAGAGGAATCTGATAGTAAATCTAAAAAAGCCATTTCTATTCCAAACTGAATCGATGGGAAATCGACCAAATCTATCAAAAGCTGTTCAATACCCAAGTCAATATGATGGCAAACCCATTTTAATTTTGACTCAAAATCAGGGCGATCATCACAACTTAACCCGCGAAACATCCCACATTCTCCAAAACCCGTCGCATGTTCATCTTCAATTTTGATAAACCAAGTTTCTTTGGTTTTTAATATACCCCGGGACGTCCCACTAGCTTGTTTGAATTCTAATCGGTATGGAAAAAATGATGCCTTCATTAAAATTAAAGAATTTTGTTACTGTCCAAGAATTAACCCCAAAGCAAATAATAGCGCTAGAGTAAAGGTTGAAAGTGCAACTGTTTTTAAATGTGGGTCATATTCTTTTGGATTGCTAATGTAATAGACCGACTTAAGATGGAATAACAATGGAATAAATGCCAAACAACTAAAAAATACCGTATATGAAAAGGGCATGGCAAGTACAAAAACAAGCATAAAAATGATAGCGAGAAGAACAATGGAGAAATGGTATATCTTGGAATTATTCGGTCCCAAATAACCAGCCAAAGTATTCTTTTTTGATTTTCGGTCAGATTCTAAATCACGCATATTATTCAAATTAAGTACAGCTGCACTTAGTAACCCAACAGATGAAGCTGGAAGTAATAGCCAAGGATCAATGTGCTTAGTGAATAAGAAAAAAGTGCCTAAAACACTGAGAAAGCCAAAAAACAAAAACACAATTAAATCTCCAAGGGCATTATAGCCATAAGCAGATTTTCCGACTGTGTAAGTTATCGCGGCATAAATTGAAAGACCTCCTAAGCAGACAAAAACTGCGGCGGAAAATAACTGATTTAATCCAAAAACAACAAGAATGAGAGCAATATACAAAATTGAACTGATTAGAGCATTAATTGCTACAGCAGTACGCATTTGACCGGGACTAATTCCACCACTCTGTAGTGCGCGCGTGGGTCCAATTCTACTTTCATTATCTGTGCCCTTTATACCATCTCCATAATCATTAGCAAAATTTGAGAGAATCTGAAAACTTAGGGTTGTCAAAATGATAAGTGAAAATATTTGGGTGTTAAAAAACCCAAGATGAAAAGCGTAAGCTGATCCTACTAATGCCCCAGAAATAGAAAGTGGTAATGTACGCAGGCGAGCAGCCGATATCCAAGCTTTTAGGTTAGCCATATCAAGGGATCCACTTTTTGTTAAAGTTTGGAGAGCGTTTTTCAAGAAATGCATCTCGTCCTTCTTTTGCTTCATCAGTCATGTAGGCCAATCGAGTGGCTTCGCCAGCAAAAACTTGTTGCCCTACCATACCGTCATCAGTTAGGTTCATTGCAAACTTTAGCATTTTGATGGAAATTGGCGATTTTTGCAAAATTTCTTGTGCCCATTCAAAAGCAGTAGTTTCTAGTTGATCGTGTGGAACAACAGCATTCACCATTCCCATTTCAAAAGCCTCCTGAGCAGAATAATTTCGACCAAGAAAAAAGATCTCTCGTGCTTTTTTCTGACCAACCATTTTAGCTAAATAAGCAGATCCATAACCACCATCAAAACTAGTAACATCAGCATCAGTTTGTTTAAAAATTGCATGCTCTTTACTCGCTAATGTCAAATCGCATACAACATGAAGACTGTGGCCACCTCCAACAGCCCAACCTGGAACTACTGCGATTACAGCTTTTGGCATAAAACGAATAAGCCGTTGAACCTCTAAAATATTTAAACGGTGATAACCATCCTTGCCTATATAACCCTCATCACCTCGCGCTTTTTGGTCCCCTCCACTACAGAACGAAAATACACCGTCCTTAGATGATGGCCCTTCAGCACTAAACAATACAACTCCAATAGATGTGTCTTCATTTGCGTCGTGAAAAGCTTTGAGTAATTCTGATGTAGTTTGCGGGCGAAATGCATTACGTACATCTGGACGATTAAAGGCAATGCGGGCAACACCTTTACATTTTTTGTAAGTAATGTCTTCAAATTCAATCGCTGTTTTCCATTGTATTGAACTCATAATTATTAGTTTTTACTTGATAAATATATACCGTTTGATTCCAAGCGAATCAATCGTTGTTTGTATAACGAACCAATTGCTTTTTTAAAGCTTTTTTTACTCATTTGTGCTACGGACTTTATGGTTTCAGGACTTGATTTGTCTGTTATATCTAAGAACCCATTGTGATCTGTTATAAGTTCTAGCAATGCTTGTGCACTTGGTTCAATATTTCTATAACCGATTTGGGCCAAGCTAATGTCTATTTTATTGCCTGGTCGTATTTTCTTAACAATGCCTTTCAATTGATCACCAACACTTAGGTCTTTAAAAATATCTCCACTAAAAACAAGCCCTAGATGTTGTTTATTAATAATAACGTTCATACCGATATCAGATGGATGCGAAACAATCAAATCAACTTCATCGTGCAAAGCAACAGAAAGATCACTATTGTCCAAAAAGCGGTTTGTTTTACTGGAGGCTACAAGTCGGTCTGTCTTCTCATCTAAATAACAGTGTACCAAGTACCAGCCTCCCTTTTTCATTTTATAGGCTTGCTCTTTAAACGGACAAAACAGCTCTTTAAGCATGCCCCAATCTAAAAATGCACCAAATTCATTTACGGCATTACAACGCAAAAGCGCAAACTCTCCCTTTTGAATATATGGAGTGTCTGTAACCGCTACCAGACGTTCTTCATTGTCTAGGTAAACGAAAACATCAATAAAATCATCAATTTGGAAATTAGCAGGTACATACCTGTTAGGTAACAAAACCTCATTGTCTTCATTGTCACCCAAGAACAAACCTGGATCTGTGTCCCTTAAAATTCTTAATCTGTTAATTTCCCCTATCTGAATCATGGTACAAAGGTAAGCATATTCGAGGTAATAATAACTTGCAAAAAATCTGTTAATCAATTAAAGTTTTTTCTAATTTTGTTGGATGAAAAAATTTACAATTCTTATTAACTGCAAAGATCAATCCGGTATCATCGCAGCTACAACAAATTTTATTTTCAAACAAGAAGGGAATATTACTTATGTTGACCAACATGTTGACCACGAGCAAGAAGTTTTTTTTATGCGACTTGAATGCAATTTTGAAAACAACTCAATAACAACAAACGAGCTTAAGCAACTTTTTGATGTTTCTGTTGCCCAAATTTTTGCAATGGATTGGACTATATTTGATGCCGAATTTTTACCAAAAATGGCTCTTTTTGTGTCAAAGTATGATCATTGTTTATATGATATCTTAGGCAGATTTAAATCTGGTGAACTCAATATAGAGATTCCATTTATTGCGAGTAACCATACGGATTTAAAGCCCATTGCAGATAGCTTCGGAATTCCGTTTTTTCATATCCCAATTACTCCAGACACACGTGCTGATGCAGAACGTCAGCATTTAAAGTTACTCAAGGAGCATAGGGTTGATTTTATTGTTTTGGCGCGTTATATGCAAATTATCCCTCAAAGACTAATTGATGCGTATCCGTCAAAAATTATCAATATTCATCACTCTTTTCTACCAGCATTTGTTGGCGCAAAGCCTTACCATTCTGCCTTTAAACGTGGGGTGAAAATTATTGGGGCTACTTCGCATTATGTTACCACCGAATTGGACGCGGGTCCTATTATTGAACAAGATGTAGTTCATGTTTCGCATACACATACAATCAAAGACTTAATCAATAAAGGCCGTGACTTAGAAAAAATTGTTCTTTCTACAGCTATTAAACACCATATAGACCAAAAAGTAATGGTGTATGGCAACAAAACGGTGGTATTTTCTTAAAATGAATATTTAAAATATTGATTCTTTCCCAAAATGCTTAGTCAAGAGATAATACACAACAGCGCGGTATTTATTTCGGTTGGATAGACCATACAGCTCAAACACTTGATTGATGCCCTTATCGAGAAGTGGTGACTCTCTCAACTTTAATTTTTTAATCAAAAAGTTATTGCGGATGGTGTCTATTTCAGAAGGATCCGATGAAGAAACCATAGATGCATCTTTATTGTATATAGATGGACCACAATTAATTGTCACTTTAGTAAGAAGATTCATATCAGGATTCATATTGCATTTTATTCTTAAGTCGTTTGCATATTTTTGAATCAATTGCTCTCTTTTGTTCATAATAATTTGGGTTTGAATTAATATTACTGTTTGGACAGTTTCTCAATTACATAGGACACGCAATCACAATAAAAGTCACATTTCAAGAGATTATTTTAAGCTATTTGGTCAAAATAAGATAAAAGAATTTTGTCATTTTGAGAAGATGGTGTGAAAATTTCTAGAAGTTTTGGGCATGATGAACTTTTGAAAAATTCAGCTAAGGCAAGGGCTAAAGTTTGCTCCGAGTTTGCAGAACTGTAAGCAAAACCAAAATCTGTAGCAAGAGCTTTTGCATTTCGATTGTGCTTTGTTTCAAAATAAGTTTTAAATAGTTCTGAATTATCATTTCCAGGTAAAATCCTAAAAATCCCTCCCCCGCTATTATTGATTATGATTATTCTAAAGTCTGAAGGGATATAAGTATTCCATAAGCCGTTTATATCATAGAAAAAGCTTAAATCTCCCGTGATCAAAAGGGTAGGTTTTTTTGAAACAACAGAAGCTCCAACTGCAGTACTAGTGGAACCGTCTATTCCGCTTGTCCCTCTGTTGCAATACAATGAAATGGATGGGTGAAACTCGAAAAGCTGCAAATAGCGAATAGCGGAGCTATTGCCGGATTGAACCATAAAGTTTTGGGGGATAGCATGTGAAATCAATTCAAAAGCCTTGAAATCACTGAAAGGCATAGATTTTAAATACTGGTTATGGGCCTTTTTACGCTGTATTTTTACCCTATTCCAAAAATCAAAGTAGGAGCTTTTGTTTGAAAGAGTATTCTTAAATAATTGATGAAAAAAATCATTTGGATTTATCTTAAAATGTTTGTTTAGACAAAAATAAGTATCATTGGCTTTGTATAGATCAATATGCCAATGGTGTTTTGGGTTATAAGCCCTTAAAAAAGCTTTGATTTTTTTTGATATTATTAATCCTCCAAAAGTAACAAGCAGATCTGGCTGAAGCGCCTGATAACCCTCCTTGTTTAGTGGTGCAATTAGCTGGTCAATAAAAGGGAAAAAACTACTGTGGTGCAAATTAGATGTTGTTTCTGTGAGAACTATCACTGAGGGATCATTGGCTAGTTGATCAATTACCTTAGAATCCAATGAATTTGGTGGGTTTACCCCTACCAAAACTAATTTACGCTTTGCGTTTTGCCATGTTTTTTGGAAGGAAGGACCAAGATAAAAATGTGCTGTCTTTATATCTTTTTTAATGGAGATGTTTAAGCGTAAAGGTTCATGTACAGTATCATACAAAGGTTCGTCAAAAGGGACATTAATATGAACAGGGCCCATCAGCTGACTAGCCGTATCGAGCGCTTTATTGATTAATTTTTGTGCTTTATCGCGTGCAAACTGAGTGCTATTGAAAAGTGTTTTTATTGGAGGCTTTAAATTGGCTTCAAAAAGAATATGTTCACCAAATGCGTGAGGTTGGATAATCGTTTGACCATCACCAATATTGATTAAATGTTGTGGTCTGTCGGCAGAAATAACTACTAATGGTAAACCCGAATAATACGCCTCAGCTACAGCTGGGTAATAATTCAGCAAAGCACTACCAGAAGTACACACTACGGCTACCGGCTCGGAAGTTAGTTGCGCAATACCTAAAGCAAAGAAACCTGCTGAGCGTTCATCGACTACACTGTAGCATTTAAAAAAATCTTGATTTGTAAAACCAATTGTAAGAGGAGCATTTCTACTGCCAGGTGAAATAACAACATGCTTTAGCCCTTTGACTTTACAAAGCTGAATTATGAACTGCGCTAAATCGTGTTTTGGCCACTTCATCAGTGTGCAAAGGTATTGATTTTGGGTGGTTTAACATTGTTAAAACATTGTTATTTAAGTTGTAAAAACAGAACTTATGGTACGTAACTTAGCTTCTGTTTCCTCCCACTCCTTTTCTGGATCTGACTTTGAAGTTATACCACCACCTGCAAATAAAGTAGCTTTAAGGCCATTTATATGCATACAACGTAAATTGACGACTAAGTTTGTGACAGTTGAATTATTTTTCAAAACATTTATTTCTCCTAAAAAACCAGAATAGAAGGCGCGATCAATAGGCTCAAATTTGTTGATGTATAGCATCGCCTCTTTTTTGGGAGTACCACAAACTGCAGGAGTTGGATGAATACTTGATATAAGCGCTTTTAAGTCGTTTGGAGCGTCAATTAGTATACCACTCAAGGAAGTTTGTAAATGAAGAAGCTTACCAGCTCTTATGGTTTTTGGAGTTGATATTTCAATGTCAGAAATATAATCAGAAAGTTTGTTTTTTAAATATGAAGTTACAAAGGTGTGTTCTTCATGATTTTTTAAATCCCATTGAACGTCCATAGAGCCATTGTACTCTTGAGTTCCAGCCAAAGCCATTGTTTTTAATTTACGGTCTTGTATTTTTAACAAGGTTTCAGGTGAAGCGCCTAGCCAAAATCCAGTTTTTGGATGATACCAGCAGTAAGTGTAGGCGTCTGGATAAGCAGATACCAAAGAAAAGAACAATTGAACTATATCCAATTTAATGAAATCCAGCTCTGCTGTACGCGCTAATACTACTTTTTCTAAGGCTGACCCATCAATCGCTTTTATAGCATCAGAAATCAAGCGCTTGTGTTGATCAGGTGAAATTGTGCCGTATACTGCGTTAAAAGATGCTGAAAAGGTTGAGGATTCGTTCAACCCAATCTCTTCAGTTTCTTCGTTGGGAATAAGATATACCGCGGACGACAAATCGAAAGGTGCAAAAACAAATCCTTGCTCTGAAAAATCATTTGTTTTGTAGGTTATCGAATTTGTTTGTAAGCGCGCACTGACTGAATTTTTACCAAAATCTGAAAACAGTATGAATGGTCTTTCATTTTCAATCTGTATATTGATTCGATCAAGAAAACGATTAGTGGACATCAACGATTTATTTTTTTAGGGTAATAGTTGTTAGCTTACATAAAGATATTAGTTCATTTTCTTCATTTGTTACCTTTATGTCAAATACCTGAGTTGTTCTTCCACTATGAATACATATTGCTTTTGCATAGACAAATCCTGATTTGATACTCTTGACGTGCTGTGCAGATATATCGATTCCGCGAACAAAATACGTATCTGTATCCAAGAATATATGAGCCGCAAAGCTCCCCACAGTTTCAGCAAGAGCTGCAGTAGCCCCCCCATGAAGAACTCCATCAGGTTGATGGACACTTTTTGTAACAGGCATTCGTGCGGTTATGAAATCCTCGCCAGCATCAACAAATTCTATCTTCAAGGTCTCCATTAAATTGTCTTTACATGCGGCATTAGCGTGCTGTAGAATTACTTCTCTAGATAATTTCATTATTTTAAAATTTTGAGTAAAGTTACAAAAAGTAAAAACGGCTTATTAGCCGTTTCACGTTAAAAATAGTGTAAAAAAAAGCGCAATTTAAAATTGCGCTTTTAATGTTGATATAGTGAATATGTTTATTAAGCAGTCTTCTTAACTGCTAAACTGTAAATCACCAAACCGAAACCGATTTTATTGATAGCATCAGCAATGTTGTACCATACATCCATAGCTAAGCCTTCAGTTGGAAGTACATCGTACCATCCTTCTGTACCGGCCATGTATCCAATTGGGTAAATTGCCCAACCAACTAAAACGAACCAGCAAAGAATTTTGTGCGCGTGTAGAACATCTCCTCCAGCTTCTTTAGCCATTTTAGCAGCTCCACCAAGCCATATTTCGTATACAATTACAAAATATGCAAGTCCAGAAATAGTACCCCACATTACAGCGTTGCCCATTGTTTCTCCGAAATACCCAGTTACAAGCATTACGACTGAAAGCCCGATTAGTTTCCATAAAAGACTTTTAGTTGCACCAGCAACTTTGAGTATAAGATAGAATTCAACACACATTAATGGAACAGTAAGGATCCAATCAACATAACGGAAAGCAGTTACATTTGATACGTCTCCAGCCATAGATGCGTCACGCATGTACCAATAGTGTACAGCTGCAATAAATGTAATTAAACCAGAGACTAAAACAGAGGTTCTCCATTTTTTGTCAAACTGATTTAGAGATAAGAAAAAGAAGGCAGAAGCTGCCATCATTGCCATGCATCCAATAAAGAATGTGAAATTTACTGGGTCGTTGACGTCTCCGCCGCCAGTAACAAGTGGTAAGAATAAATTTGTCATTTTTCTAAAAATTTTGTTAGTTTTGTTTAAACAAATGTATCAATTTTTTTATATAAATCTTTACCAAATCTCTTTTTTTTTGCTATTAAATTGATTATTTAACAGTTTTTTATGAAAATTATTTATAGATTCTCAATCGTTTCAAGCTTCTTAGGATTGTGGATTACAACCTTATTCCCCGAAGATTTTGAATTGATTTTAGGTTTTTTTCTGATCTTTACTTTTGGTATGATTCACGGTTCCAATGATATTTTAATTATCAACTCATTGACAAATAAATCTAATTTCAACTTTGGTAAAATATTAATGACTTACCTCCTAGTAGTGGTAGGTGCAGTACTTATATTTTATTGGTTTCCTAGCTTAGCACTTATCCTTTTCATAGTGTTTAGCGCCTATCATTTTGGCGAGCAACATTGGGAAGAAGATCTAAAACTTGTTCATACTAATTACAAAAGGATTTATTTTTTTATTTATGGCCTGTTTATATTATTCATGGTCTTTTATTTTAATGATGATAATGTAAAAATGATTATCAATGAAATTGCCGGGATCAAACTTTATGATTTGTACTCAAAAGAAATTTCAATAGCACTGGGCGCTTCAATAGTTGTGTTTCTATTGTTCACGCTGAGGCAAAATAAAATTGAACTCAACACAATTATTAAAGAACTTTTCACACTCATCATACTAATGATAATTTTTAAATCCTCTTCATTAATATGGGGGTTTACTATCTACTTCATCATTTGGCATAGTATTCCTTCACTGTTGGAGCAAATTAAATTTGCTTATGGCGATCTAAAACGAGTACATATCATGGAGTATACAAAAGCTGCACTCCCTTATTGGATAGTTTCATTGCTAGGCATGAGTCTATTATATATTGTTTTGAAAGATGAAAAACATTTTTATAGTCTATTTTTTGCATTTATAGCTGCTGTCACATTTCCGCACGCTATCGTAATGCTGAGGATGTTTTCAAAAAAAAATAATTAAACTCGCAAAAACAAAAAAAGCATAATCATTTCAGATTATGCTTTTTTTTGTCAAAATTTAAATTTACTTTACTTCTTCGAAATCCACATCTTCAACATTATCACCTTCAGCTTGAGCTTCGGAACCTGCTTCAGGACCAGCGTCGCCAGCTGCTTGTGCATCTTGTTGTGCTTTATACATTTCTTCACTTGCAACTTTCCAAGCCTCGTTGATTTTCTCTAAGGCAGGGTCGATAACAGCAAGATCTTTACTTTTATAAGCCTTTTTCAACTCCTCAAGAGCAGCTTCAATTGGCTGTTTTTTATCTTCAGAAAGTTTGTCTCCAAATTCTTTTAGTTGCTTTTCAGTTTGAAAAATCATAGCATCAGCACTATTGAGCTTGTCAGCAGTTTCTTTTGCCTTAGCATCTGCATCTGCATTAGCTTCAGCGTCTTGCTTCATTTTTTCAATTTCCTCTTCTGTCAAACCGGACGAAGCTTCAATTCGAATGTCTTGTGACTTGTTTGTAGCTTTATCTGTTGCAGAAACTTTGATGATTCCATTAGCATCGATATCAAAAGTAACTTCGATTTGCGGTACTCCTCGCTGTGCGGGTGGAATACCATCCAAATGAAAACGTCCAATTGTTTTGTTGTCCCCTGCCATAGCACGCTCACCCTGTAAGACATGAATTTCTACAGAAGGTTGGTTATCCGCTGCAGTAGAAAACACTTGTGATTTCTTTGTTGGGATAGTCGTATTAGCTTCAATTAATTTAGTCATTACATTACCCATGGTTTCAATTCCAAGCGATAGCGGAGTAACATCCAATAACAAAACGTCTTTTACATCTCCTGTAAGTACACCCCCTTGTATTGCAGCTCCAACAGCAACAACTTCATCAGGATTAACTCCTTTATTTGGTTTTTTTCCAAAGAATTTCTCAACTGCTTCTTGAACAGCTGGAATTCGGGTCGAACCACCAACGAGAATAATCTCGTCAATATCACTTTTAGAAAGTCCAGCTGCCTTTAGTGCAGTTTCACAAGGTTTAACTGTTCTTTTCACTAAATCATCAATCAACTGCTCGAATTTAGAACGAGATAATGTGCGCACCAAGTGTTTTGGCCCACTTGCAGTTGCAGTAACATAAGGAAGGTTAATTTCTGTTTGTGCAGAAGAAGAAAGCTCAATTTTAGCTTTTTCAGCAGCTTCTTTTAAACGCTGCAACGCCATTGGATCTTTTCGTAAATCCATGTTTTCGTCGGCTTTAAATTCTTCAGCTAACCAATTGATGATTTTTTCGTCAACATCGTCACCACCAAGGTGTGTATCTCCATCTGTAGCAAGAACTTCAAAAACTCCGTCACCAAGTTCGAGTATAGAAACGTCGTGCGTTCCACCACCAAAGTCAAAGACTACTATGGTTTGGTCTTTCCCTTTTTTGTCTAACCCATAGGCTAATGCAGCAGCAGTAGGCTCATTGATGATTCGGCGCACTTTTAATCCTGCAATCTCTCCAGCTTCTTTTGTTGCTTGACGCTGTGCGTCATTGAAATATGCTGGAACAGTTACAACTGCTTCAGTCACTTCTTGATCTAAAAATTCCTCAGCAGTTTTCTTCATTTTTTGAAGTACCATAGCCGAAAGTTCTTGTGGTGTGTACAAGCGCCCGTCGATGTCTACTCGAGGAGTGTCGTTATCCCCTTTGACTACTTTGTACGGTACACGACCAACTTCCTGCTTAGATTCAGAAAATTTATTTCCCATAAATCGCTTGATAGAATAAACCGTTTTTTCAGGGTTAGTTACTGCTTGTCGCTTAGCAGGATCTCCTACTTTAATCTCACCACCCTCTACAAAAGCAATCACAGAAGGTGTCGTACGACGTCCCTCAGTATTTGTGATAACTACTGGCTCATTACCTTCCATTACGGAAACACATGAGTTGGTTGTTCCTAAATCGATTCCAATTATTTTACTCATAATATATTGTGTTATTTAATTTGTTTCAAAAATTTTATAACATATTATTGTCAATCATTATGCCATGACATAAAATATGACAAGGTGTCATAATAAAGCATTTCTTTTTCACTATTTTTACAAAAAATTATAAGCCACAATGACAAACAAAAAACAATATAAACGCGTAACCGTCAAGTCCTTGGTTGAAATGAAAGCAGCAAATGAAAAAATATCAATGCTTACCGCTTACGATTATACTATGGGTAAAATAGTTGATGGCGCAGGGGTTGACGTGATACTTGTTGGAGACTCAGCAAGTAATGTAATGGCTGGTCATGAAACAACATTACCTATTACCTTGGACCAAATGATTTATCATGCTTCATCTGTTGTACGTGCTATTGATCGTGCACTGGTTGTGGTTGATCTGCCTTTTGGAACTTATCAAAGTGACTCCAAAGAGGCATTGCGGTCTGCAATTCGAATCATGAAAGAGAGTGGTGGACATGCCGTAAAACTAGAAGGAGGAAACGAAATAAAAGATTCTATTAAAAAAATTCTTAACGCTGGTATTCCTGTAATGGGACACCTTGGACTTACTCCTCAATCCATATACAAATTTGGTACTTATACAGTCCGTGCCAAAGAGAAAGAAGAAGCGAAACAACTTCTCAAAGACGCAAAAATGTTAGAACGGATTGGGTGCTTTGCTGTTGTTCTTGAAAAGATTCCAGCAAAATTAGCAAAAGAAGTCGCAGAAAGTATCAGTATTCCAGTCATTGGGATTGGTGCTGGAGCTGATGTAGACGGGCAAGTTTTGGTCCTCCACGATATGATTGGAATGACACACGAATTCAATCCGCGCTTTTTAAGACGTTACATGAATCTTTACGAAACTATGACTAATAGTATTGGGCAATATGTGAGTGATGTAAAATCGTCTGATTTTCCAAATGCTGAAGAGCAATACTAAGCCATGTCTAGAATTGTAACTAATTCATCTAATGTGCACGTTTTGTATGAAGACAACCACATTATAGCAATCAACAAGAGAGTTGGTGATATTGTTCAGGGGGATAAAACCAATAACCCTCCGCTATCAGAATTAGTCAAAATCTATTTAAAGCATAAATACAATAAACCCGGAGCTGTATTTTTAGGAGTCGTACACCGGCTAGATCGGCCAACATCAGGAGTTGTAATTTTTGCAAAAACTTCAAAAGCACTCAAGCGGATGAATCAATTGTTTCAAGACAAAAAAATTGATAAAACCTATTGGGCTGTAGTAAAAGAAAGACCAATTAATACAAAAGATAGTTTAACACATTGGTTGAAAAAAAATCCAAAAACCAACACCACAAAAGTTTACCCAAAAGAAGTTCAAGACAGTAAAAAAGCTATTTTGCACTACAAAACACTTTTAAAATTGGACAACTATACACTATTGGAAGTGAAATTAGAAACCGGTAGATCTCATCAAATTAGAAGTCAAATGGCGTATATTGGTTGCCCAATAAAAGGGGATTTAAAGTACGGTTTTCAGCGAAGTAATGCCGATGGAGGAATTCACTTACATGCTAAAGCTATTCAATTTACACACCCGGTATCCAAAACCCCCATCAATATAAATGCAGTACCACCAGATGATGTTTTATGGAACGAGTGTACTAAAATGATTTAAAACTATGGAACATATTAAAATTATTAATCAGCAAAAAACCTTTTTTGACTCTGGAAGAACTAGAGATTTATCCTATATCAAAGACAAACTGAAAGCACTTAAAACTAATATTCTATCTAATGAAGAAGCGATTTACGAAGCGCTTTATAAAGATTTTAAAAAATCGAGATTTGAAGCTTATTTTAGCGAAATCGGGATTGTTGTTGCTGAAATAGATATGACGCTTAAGAATCTTAAATCGTGGTCCAAACCAAACAAAGTACGCGCTGCTGCTCTAAACTTTCCTTCAAAAGATTATATTTATTCAGAACCTTACGGAGCTGTACTAATTATTGCTCCATGGAATTATCCGTTCCAATTGGCTATTGCACCCGTCATTTCGGCTATTGCAGCAGGAAATACAGTTGTTTTAAAACCGAGTGAGCTTACACCACATACAGCAAAAATTATTGAAACCATACTCTCAGAAGTATTTCAAAATGAGCATTTAAGCATTATTCAGGGTGGGATTCCAGAAACAACTGCTCTTTTGAATGAACGCTGGGATTATATTTTCTTCACTGGAAGCGTTCCGGTGGGTAAAATTGTCGCAAAAGCCGCTGCGCAGTACATGACACCAGTTACGCTTGAATTAGGGGGGAAAAACCCATGTATTGTTGATGATAGTGTAAATATAAAATTAGTTGCAAAACGTTTGGTTTGGGGTAAGTTTGTTAATGCTGGGCAAACTTGTATTGCACCAGATTATATTTTAGCTGAAAAATCCATAAAGTCTGAGTTAATTCAGCAGCTCAAAATTGAAATCACAAAGGCCTACGGAGAAGAACCTAAAAAATCAACAGATTATCCACGAATTGTCAATACAAAAAATTTGAAACGGCTTTCGGCCATGCTCAAAGGAGTTGATGTGGTGCATGGAGGAGATGTCGATGAAGAGGACGATTATATTGCCCCTACTCTAGTGGACAATCCTAGCTTGAAGAGTAAACTGATGGAGGGCGAAATTTTTGGTCCAATTTTACCTGTTTTCAGCTATGAAACCATGGAAGATATTGAGTTGATGGTTAGCCGTTATGAAAAACCATTAGGGTTTTATGTCTTTTCCAATAGAAAACAATTCTACAATACACTCATTAAAAAATACAGCTTTGGTGGAGGTTCAGTAAACGACACTATGGTTCATTTTGGCAATCCTAGATTGCCGTTTGGTGGAGTTGGCGAAAGTGGTATTGGCGCATACCACGGTCGTCTGGGATTCGACACGTTTTCACACAAAAAAGGCATTACTATTAAAGCTAATTGGTTGGATATTCCTTTGCGTTATGCGCCCTACACAAATAAGCTTAAAAAGATTAAAAAGGCCTTTAAATGGCTGGGGTAAAACAGTAATAGATTTTTCTTATTACATATAATTAAAATATTGATTTTCAGTAATTTATAAAATTTATATAAAGTATAAATTTAATTAATTAAGCCACCCTTCTCGATCTAAACTTCGGTACTGAATAGCTTCACTAATGTGTTTGCTTTCTATAGTTTTTGAGGCTTCTAAATCGGCAATTGTTCGGGCAACTTTCAAGATTCTATCATAAGCTCTAGCTGAGAGGTTTAAACGTTCCATAGCGTGCTTCAAAAGTGATTTGGAATCCTCATACAAAACACAAAATTTCCGTATGTGCTTAGTCTGCATCTGAGCATTGTAATGTACCGAATTTATAGACTCAAAGCGTAGAGTTTGCAACGCTAGAGCTTTGGTTACTCGTTCTCTAATCACAATAGATGGCTCACCACGACGTTCTACTGTGAGCTTTTCAAAAGGCACAGGCGTTACCTCTACATGTATATCAATACGATCCAACAAGGGTCCTGAAATTTTTCCCATATACCGTTGCATTTCGGCTGGTGACGAGGTTACAGGTGATGAGGGATCATTAAAAAAACCGCTTGGACTTGGATTCATACTGGCAACCAACATAAAACTACTCGGGTATCTAACTGTAAATTTTGCTCTCGAAATGGTAACCTCTAAATCTTCCAAGGGTTGACGCATGACTTCAAGTACTGAGCGCTTAAATTCTGGTAGTTCATCTAAAAACAACACCCCATTGTGCGCCATAGAGATTTCACCCGGCTGAGGGTACTGCCCTCCGCCTACGAGCGCAACATCTGAAATGGTATGATGAGGTGAACGAAATGGCCGTTGTGTCATCAACCCAGATGAAGCGCGCAAACGTCCTACCACGGAATGAATTTTTGTGGTTTCCAAAGCCTCATGCAAGGTCATCGGTGGTAAGATGGACGGCAAACGCTTCGCTAACATGGTTTTTCCGCTTCCTGGTGGCCCAATGAGAATGATATTATGCCATCCAGCGGCGGCGATTTCCATGCAACGCTTGATGCTTTCTTGCCCTTTGACATCGGCAAAATCGAAATCGGGTTGGTCTAATGCTTTGGCAAATTCTTCTTGAATATCAAATGTCGTAACTTCAATCTCTATATTTTTATCAAAATGATTGATGACCTCTGTAATATGACTAGCACCATAAACTTTAAGTCCCTTTACAATTGCTGCTTCTTTGGCGTTTTGTTTTGGAAGTATAAACCCCTTAAATCCCTCTTCTAGCGCTTTGACCGCAATGGGTAACGCCCCTCTTATAGGGTTTAAACTCCCATCAAGAGACAATTCCCCCATAATGATATATCGTTCTACATTAGGGGGTTTTATTTGCCCTGAAGCTGTTAAAACCCCAATAGCCAGTGTCAAATCATACGCCGAGCCTTCCTTGCGCATGTCTGCAGGCGACATATTTATGATGATTTTTTTGCCGGGAATTCGAAAGCCATTGTTTTCTAGCGCTGCTGCAATTCGAAAATTACTCTCTTTAATGGCATTGTCAGGAAGACCCACCAAGTGGTATCCAATCCCATTATCGACATTAAATTCTACCGTGATGGTATGGGCCTCCACGCCAAAAACAGCGCTACCATAAACTTTGTTTAGCATAAAATAGATTTGAGAATATAAAATTAAAAAAAATTACCAATACTTATTTAGCCTTTCAAATGTTAATGTTTGTTTAATTATTAAAATAAAAACTTGAACAAGTCATATTTTTGTAAAAATCAATTTCCCTATGGCAAAAAATACAAAGCTTACCAAAGATATACTTATTGCGTTGTACATGAACAGCGTACTTGAGCACAACGAAACACCAAAAAGCGTATACACATTCGCCAAGATGAACAATTTTGAGGAATCAGAATTCTATGGTTTTTTTGGTTCATTTGAAGCGTTGGAATCTTCAATTTTTGAAACTTTTTTCGATAACACCACCAAAACCCTCGAAAATAGTAAAGACTTCAAAAACTACGATGATCAGAACAAATTATTAAGTTTTTATTTTACATTTTTTGGAAATCTAACTGCAAACCGCAGTTATGTTACTCAAGCTTTGCACAGCACTAAAGGCGGTCTAAATCATCTTAAAAAGCTTAAGCCCTTACGTAATAAGTTTTTAGAATTTGTGGATGAATTAAATCTGACCGGTATTGAAATAAAAAATAAGCGTATCGACGATATCAAAGATCTTGTCGTAAACGAATCCTATTGGGTGCAAATGCTCGTGACCTTAAAATTTTGGTTAGACGACGACTCGGCAGATTTTGAGAAAACGGATCTTTTTATAGAAAAATCTATTGCTGCAAGCTTTGAATTGGCACATACAAAACCTCTCAAGAGTGTGGTTGACTTTGGTAAATTTTTGTTTAAAGAAAAAATGGGCGCTCATTAATGAAATCCATCGACCGTATTCCTACATCAAAACTACAACGGGCTTCAAAAATTGTAACTACTGGCGCTAAAGTTGGTGTTAATTACATCAAGTATTATGGAGAAAAACTAAGCAAATCGGAGAAAATTGCTAAGGACAATCTAAACAAAAACAATGCTGAAGATATCTACGGTGGGCTCAAGCAACTTAAAGGCAGCGCGCTAAAGGTAGCGCAAATGCTAAGCATGGAAAAAAATATTTTACCTCAGGCTTATGTTGAGAAGTTTTCCTTAGCTCAATTTTCTGTTCCCCCACTTTCCTCACCACTAGTAATAAAAACATTCAAAAAGTATTTTGGCAAAAATCCAGATGCAATTTTCGATCATTTTGATTCAAATTCTGTTAATGCTGCAAGTATTGGTCAGGTACATAAAGCCAAAAAAAATGGAAAAGAATTAGCCGTGAAAATTCAATATCCTGGAGTAGCGGATAGTATTAAATCAGATCTTGCAATGGTTAAACCAATAGCATTAAGAATGTTTAATATAAAAGGCAAGGATTCCGAGAAATATTTTAAGGAAGTTGAGGACAAGTTAACTGAAGAAACCGATTATTGCCTCGAAATTCAACAAAGTCAAGAAATTTCAAAGGCTTGTGCGCATATTCCAAATATTCTTTTTCCTAACTACTACAACGAATATTCATCCAAGCGAATTTTGACCATGGATTTCATGAAAGGATTGCATCTTTCTGAGTACGTGAAGCAAAATGACGACCAAGAAAAGTTCAATCGATTGGGGCAAGCTTTATGGGATTTTTATATGCATCAAATTCACAATCTTAAAAAGGTGCATGCAGATCCTCATCCGGGAAACTTTCTAATAAATAACGATGCCCAGTTAATTGCATTGGATTTTGGCTGTATGAAAGTGATTCCGGAAACATTCTATAAACCTTATTTTGAATTAGCTGATATTGCAATTATAAATAATAAAAATTGTTTTTCAGAAAAATTATATGAGCTAGAAATACTCACTCCTAAAGACACTAAAGAAGAAGTTTCATTTTTCACGGACATGTTTCACGATTTACTTAGCGTCTTCACACTACCCTTCCAGAAAGAAATATTTGATTTCTCTGATTCAGATTTTTTTGGAAAAATCGGAGATCTTGCTGAAAGATATAGTCAAAGTTCAGAGCTGCGAAAGTTTAACAGCAATAGAGGATCAAAGCATTTTATCTATATGAACAGAACCTTTTTTGGGCTTTACAACCTGATGTTTGACTTGAAGGCTAAGGAAGTTAAGATTAATCAATTTCAACACTACTAATGATACATTTAAAACGTCAAGACTTTGAAGAGTTAGACCATATATTTAGAATCAATTTGATTAACAGCTGCTCTGGTTTCAAATCAGCTAATCTTATAGGTACAAAATCTAATGATGGCACTCCTAATGTTGCCGTTTTTAGCTCCGTAACTCATCTGGGCTCTAACCCTCCACTTCTTGGTATAATTTTTAGGCCTGTTACTGATGTGCCAAGAAATACTTACGAAAACATAAAAGAAACTGGACAATTCACAATAAACCACATTGACGCTTCAATCATTCAAGATGCGCACCACACTTCAGCAAAATACCCAAAAGAGGTTTCAGAATTCAATACCACTGAATTAGAAGAAGAATACAAGAATGGTTGGCATGCGCCATTTGTAAAAAACGCTCCGATTCAGATGGCACTTACCTACTGTGAAGAGTATGAAATAAAGGCCAACAACACTATACAACTGATAGGCGAAATCAAAGATTTATTCATACGTCCAGAATTATTGGAAGATGATGGATTTATCAATTTATCAAAAGGCAACATTGTTGCAATAAACGGATTAGATGGGTATACTATTCCAAAACTTAAAGAGCGAATAGCTTACCAAAGACCAAAAAACAAAATAAACTTAAAGCGGTAAGTTTTGAAAAAATCACAATTACCAGTCAAAACTTGCGTTGTTTGCACAAGGCCCTTTAATTGGCGTAAAAAGTGGGCCCGGGATTGGGAAAATGTAAAATATTGTAGCAAAAAATGCAGCAGCACAAAAACACATCAATAGTTTGGTTTAGAAACGATTTGAGATCGCAAGACAATAACGTTCTCAATTCTGCCCTAATGTCGTCTAATCGTGTTATTGGGGTTTACTTCTTGGACCCTAAATTATCTGAAACCACAAAATACGGGTTCAAAAAAATGGACCGTTACAGAGCAAGATTTTTATTAGAAACGCTTCACTGCCTCAAGCGGGAGTTAAACAAATTAAACATCAGCCTTCTTGTGTTTAATACTGCTGCTGAACATAAAATGAGCAGCTTGGTTACATCATTTGACGTCGATTCCATTTTTCTTCAAAAAGAATGGACTTCTGAAGAACAATTAAGCTTAGAAAAAGTTAAAAATGTACTCCCTAAGGGCATTAAAATACACGAAATTTATGACCAGTTTTTATTTGATCCTGAGGATGTCCCTTTTGGTGCGCATAAAACCCCAGTAGTTTTTACGCAGTTTAGAAAGTTGCTTGAAAAAAAATCTAAAGTAAAACAATTAGTTGAACTTAAGCCCCAAAACATCGATTCCTTAATAAATCAGCACACTAAAATCCCGAACTTAATAGATATTGGATTTGATACTTTTGAAAAGGACGACCGTACTGCGTTTCCATTTGAGGGAGGAGAAATATCTGCTGATCTGCGTTTGAATCATTACTTTTTTGAATCAAAAGCACTTGGGGTTTATAAAAAAACAAGAAATGGACTCTTAGGATTAAATTACAGCTCAAAACTTTCGGCATGGTTAGCAAACGGAAGCATATCAGCTCGCCAAATTTACTGGAAAGTTAAGATGTTTGAGAAACAATATTTCTCAAATCAATCCACATATTGGTTGGTATTTGAATTGATTTGGCGTGATTTTTTCAAATATACCGCTCTCAAGCATCGTAATTCCATATTCAAATTAGGCGGCATTCTTGAGAAAACTTATGAATGGTCAACAAATCAAAAATTTGTTCAACAATGGGTGAATGGTGAAACGGCTGATGACTTTGTAAATGCCAATATGATTGAGCTTAAAAAAACGGGGTGGATGAGCAATCGAGGGCGTCAAAATGTCGCTTCCTTTTTTGCTAAGTCACAAAAGCTAGATTGGCGGATTGGTGCCGCTTATTTTGAAAGTATGTTAATTGATTACGATGTACACAGCAACTATGGAAATTGGATGTATGTTTCTGGTGTAGGCAATGACCCTAGAGATCGCGTTTTTAACGTTGATTTGCAGGCTAAGCGATACGATGCAAATAAAAAGTTTAGAAATCAATGGTTACAAACTAAATTATTTTAAATGAAAACTTTACGCCTTATACTGGGAGATCAACTCAACGAAAACCATTCATGGTTTTCGAGTGTTGACGATCAAATTTTGTATTGCATTTTTGAAATGCGTCAAGAAACAGATTATGTTCAACACCACATTCAAAAAGTTATTGGTTTCTTTGCTGCCATGCGCGCTTTTGGAGAACGACTTAAAGACAAAGGGCACAGAGTACATTATTTTAAAATTAATGATGCTAAAAATCATCAAAATTTAGAGAAAAATATAAAATTACTTATTGAACAGAACAATATTGGGCACTTTGAATACCAAGCTCCTGACGAGTATCGCTTAGATGAACAAATGAGAACAATTTGTAGTGCTATTAAAATAAGTTATAAATGTCATGATTCTGAACATTTTTTAACAACTCGTGGTGAACTAAGCTCTTTTTTTGAAGGTAAGAAGCAACTTCTAATGGAACGATTCTACAGGTATATGCGCAAAAAACACCACATTTTAATGGTAGGTGAGCAACCAGAAGGCGGGATTTGGAATTATGACCACAACAATAGAAAAAAATGGAAAGGTTCACCAGAAATACCAATATATAAAGCATTCAAGAATGAGACCAAAACAATTTGTGATGACATAGTTAAAAGTAAAATAAAAACAATAGGTCATTTTAAAGGACCCTTTTTCGAATACCCGATAAATCTAAAACAGGCACAACATCAATTATCCTATTTTTGCAAAAACCTTCTCCCCTATTTTGGTGACTATCAAGATGCGCTTCACAGCGATGAAGTATACCTTTTTCACTCTAGGCTTTCATTTGCCATGAATTTAAAAATAATTAGCCCCAAAGAAGTTATTTATGCTGTTTTAAATGAATATAAAAAAAATAAGGAAGCCGTAACCATAGCGCAAGTAGAAGGCTTCATTCGCCAAGTTATAGGTTGGCGAGAGTACATGCGCGGTATGTATTGGAAAGAGATGCCGGTGTATAAAGGATTGAATGAGTTGGAAAATCATGAAAAAATCCCAGATTTCTTTTGGACAGGAAAAACAAAAATGAATTGCCTTGAAAAAACAATTAAAAATTCTCTTGACCACGCTTATGCACATCACATCCAACGGTTGATGATTACTGGTAATTACCTCTTACTTACACAAACTCATCCTGACGATGTTGACGACTGGTATTTAGGAATTTATATCGATGCTTTGCAATGGGTGCAGCTACCAAATACAAGAGGAATGAGTCAATATGCAGATGGTGGTAAAATAGCAACTAAGCCATATGTTTCATCAGGAAGCTACATAAATAAGATGAGTAATTATTGTAGTTCGTGTCAATACAACGTCAAGGAACGTCTTGGACCAAATGCTTGTCCCTTCAATAGTTTATATTGGAATTTCTTAGACGACAAAAAACAGAAACTCGCCAAAAACCAGCGTATGCGTATGATGTATTCGGTTTTGAATAAATTTTCGAGCGAAGAAGTACACAAAATTAAACTTAGAGCAAGTGAGATTATGAGTAATCCTGAAAATTATTAAGCTGTTAAAGAAAAACTAAAAATGTTAATGTTTTTTTAATTGTAACTAGTAATGTTATAACATTAATTAAGTTTGATTAAACAAACTCAAATATTTTGGTTCTAGATACAACAAATTACAACAAGGAGCACAAGTCAATTATCGATCAGTTTGTTGGTGAATCATACAATCTATGGGAAGCTATAAGACGTGGTGGTGTGGGTTCAAAACGGATGATTGTAGAAAAATTGAGTCCAAATTTAGGCCACATTACCAACACCACTTCTGACATCAATTATGCTAATATTGAACTAAGAAAAAGAGGCGTTCTAATTCACATTACAAAAGGTTTAAAAAACTACACTTGGGCAATAACATTTTACCAGCTTGTTTTTTATAAAACAAACTTCACTAGCATCCACGCACAAGGAAAATTTATTCATTTTAAAAATTCCAAAATGTTTAAAGAAAATAAATCCTTTTTTAAGAATTTAATGAACGAAAAAATTGAGTTTGATCAACAATATATACTTCCTCATTAATGAAACTAACAGCAATTGATATCGACAGAATTATTGAAATGGCTTGGGAGGATCGTACAACTTTTGAGTCAATTAAATTTCAATTTAACTTAACAGAACAGCAAGTGATTGAGCTCATGCGTAGCCAAATGAAACCAAAAAGTTTTAGGCTTTGGCGGGCAAGAGTTCAAGGCAGAAAAACAAAACATCAGATGCTCCGCTCTTTTGAATCGGGTCGATTCAAATGCAGTAGACAAAAAACAATTTCAAATAATAAAATTTCAAAACGCTGAAGACATGAACACTAACTCCACAGAAAAAAATTCACTAAATGAGTTTTCTCATTACGCAATTGGAGACGACCACCTATATACTGGATTAGAAACGCCAATAAAAAAAGATGCTTTTTTGTTAAGTGATGAAGATAAAAAGAAAAAAATTTCAATTCTATTTGAAGAGATAATGAATGTCATGGGCCTAGATTTAGAAGATGACTCTCTTAGAGGTACACCAGATCGAGTGGCTAAAATGTATATTGATGAAATTTTTTCAGGCTTAAACCCCAAAAACAAGCCTAAGATAGCATTGTTTGATAACAAATACCAATACAATCAGATGTTGGTTGAAAAGAACATTACATTTTATTCCAACTGTGAACATCACTTTGTTCCTATAGTAGGCAAGGCCCATGTGGCATATATTTCATCTGGAAAAGTTATTGGCTTATCCAAACTGAACAGAATTGTACAATATTTCTCAAAGCGTCCACAAGTTCAGGAACGCTTGACAAATCAGATTGGTGAAGAACTAAAAAAAATCTTAGGAACTGATGACGTTGCTGTAATTATTGATGCCAAACACTTGTGTGTTTCATCTAGGGGGATTAAAGACGAATCCTCAGCTACTGTTACTGCTTACTACAGCGGAGCGTTTAATAGCTCAGCCAAAATAGCTGAGCTAAATAATTATATAAAATCATAATAATGAGTACGATAAAACAAGGAGAAGAATTTTTAAACAAGAGTTTAAAATTTAAAAACACAAGCGAACGAATTGAAGCTTCAAGAGAGGTTAAGTCGTTAATTCTGGGTATAAATGAGATTTACAAGACCAACAAGGATCAGAAATTGATGGATCTAATGAAGGACCTCACAGTTGTCAAACAAAAAATTGAAAAGCGATTAAAAGGAAGGCCATTAAAGTCATGAAAACTATCATTATTATTGGCGGAAGCAAAGGAATTGGAGAAGCAATTATTGAAAAGCTTATTCCAAACTACCTAATTATCAATCTAAGTAGATCGAAACCCCATATTGAACACCAGAATTTAACACATTACAATTGTGATGTTTTGAGTGATGAACTCCCAGCTATTGAGCGTGCTGATGGCCTTATATATTGTCCTGGAAGTATAAATCTAAAGCCGTTTAAAAGACTAAGTTTGGACGACTTCAGAACAGATTTTGAAATTAATGTCATTGGTGCCGTAAGGAGCATACAGGCTTATGCACCAGCACTTGTTCAATCAGAAAATGGATCAATTGTACTTTTCAGTTCGGTTGCTACATCTATGGGTATGCCTTTCCATGCGAGTGTTTCTACTGCAAAGTCTGCTGTAGAGGGCCTCATGAAGTCTGTTGCAGCTGACTTGGCACCCAAAGTCAGGGTTAATGCTATTGCACCAACAATCACCCAGACAGATCTTGCAGCAAAGTTACTGCGCAATGAACGCATGATCGAAAATACAATACAAAGGCACCCACTAAAGAAATTTTTAGACCCGAGCGAAGTTGCTGCAATGGCTGAATATTTGATTTCAGATGTGTCAAAATCATTATCTGGCCAAGTGTTTAAACTCGATTGTGGAATTGTTTCTTTAAAGGTTTAACATGATCCACTCAAGACTTCTTACGTTAATTTTATTTTTTTTTATTACTTCAAATAATACAAATGCACAAAACAGTAAACCCATGAACATATACGATATCAATATTAATGCTCTTGGTGGGACTCCAATAAAACTCAAGGATTACAAAGGAAAGTACATTCTGTTTGTTAATGTCGCATCTGAGTGTGGGTTTACAAATCAATACGCAGGACTTGAAAAACTTTACAATACGTACAAAGAAAGACTGATGGTGATCGGAGTTCCTTGTAATCAATTCGGACAACAAGAGCCTGGAGACCCAACTCAGATAGAAAACTTTTGCAAAAAAAATTATGGGGTATCCTTTGTGATGACCGAAAAAATAATTGTTAAAGGCAAAGATAAACACCAGTTGTACAACTGGTTAACTGACAAGAAATTGAATGGTAAAAACAATACTTCTGTTAAATGGAACTTTCAAAAATATATTGTTGGACCCGATGGTGAATACATAGATTATTTCTATTCAATGACAAAACCAATGAGTAGCAAAATCACGAAACTAATTAAATAGATATGTTTGGATTATTTAAACGAAAAACTGAGACTGAAAAGTTACAAGACCGCTACAAAAAACTTATGGCTGAATGGCATGACTTGTCGTCTATCGACAGATCGGCAAGTGATGCTAAATATGCCGAGGCACAAAAAGTATTGGACCAACTTGACGAATTAACGCTTTAGATGAAATTCACAGTTGTTCTTATTGTATTCTTAGCGCTAAATTTTGGCGCTCTTGCTCTTGGTACAATACTAATGGCTAATGGACCTGAAACGCTTTGGTATTCATCTCTAAATAAAGCGCCATGGACTCCTGCAGGTTGGGTTTTTGGTGCTGCATGGACCTGCGTAATGGTTTTTTTCTCCGTATTTATGACCTTTCTTATTCAAAACGAAAACCTCAATAAAGTTCTTAAGCTTTACATTATACAATTTATACTGAATGTATCTTGGAATTATATATTTTTTAACCAACAGCTCACAACGCTTGGTCTAATGAGTATAATTACACTCACGATTCTTGTATTGTATTTCCTAGTTGCTTTTAAGGAGAGTCTAAAACAAAACCGGTTTTTTATACTGCCTTATTTTATTTGGCTAATAGTGGCCACTTCACTCAATGCCTATATTGTACTCTATAACTAAATGAAATTATACACTTTACATACAAAACAAAATCTTCCAATATCTTTGGATGAAGCTTGGGCATTTTTATCAAGCCCAGAAAACTTAAAGACAATAACTCCTGATTATATGGGATTTCATATTTTATCTGGTGCAGATCGAGAGATGTATCCTGGACAGATTATTCAATATATTGTAACTCCTGTATTGGGCATCAAAACAAAATGGGTCACAGAAATAACCCATGTTCAGGACAAATCATACTTTGTAGACGAGCAACGTTTTGGTCCCTATGCACTTTGGCATCATAAGCATTTTATTAAACCAATAAAAGGAGGTGTTGAAATGGAAGACATAGTGGACTACAAACTTCCTTTTGGAATGCTTGGACAATTGGCACATCCCATACTAGTTAAACCAAAACTAAAAGAGATCTTTGAGTATAGACAAAAAAAACTTATTGAGCTCTTTGGCCCTTTCAAATCATGAGTCCTACAGCTATTTTTTGGTATAGAAGAGATCTAAGACTTAATGATGTTCATGGCTTATATCAAGCGCTAAAACAGCACGAGAGTGTTCTTCTTATATTTATATTTGACCCTGAAATTTTAGGTTGTTTGCCAAAGGATGATGCCCGTGTTGATTTTATATACCATCGACTAAAAGACCTAAATATTGCGCTTAGTAAACATCGAACAGCAATTCATACATTTTATGCAAGCCCAAAGGAAGTATTTACTTCAATAATAAAACAACACAACATCAAGGCGGTGTATACCAATCACGACTACGAGCCTTATGCCATTAAAAGAGATGCGGATATTGAAGCACTGTTAAATGATCAAAAAATCACATTTACATCATACAAAGACCAAGTTATTTTTGAAAAGAATGAAGTCACAAAAGATGACGGTTTACCCTATAAAGTTTATACTCCCTATTCAAAGAAATGGTTGAGTTTATTTGATGAAAAGCAAACACAAGCTTATCCATCTGAGGAATTTTTAGACAATGCGGCAAAATTAGAAGTACCTCAATGGGTAGAAAAGAAAGATATGGGCTTTGTTTCATCAAAAACAAAAATTGAACCGTACAAAATTGAAGATGAATTAATAGATGCATACGAAGAGAAAAGAAATACACCCTCAGTAGATGGAACATCCCGACTGGGCCCCCATTTGCGCTTTGGAACGGTAAGTATAAGAAGTATTGTGAAAAAATCGAGAAATAGCCAAAACATTACATTTTTAAAAGAGCTTATTTGGCGTGAGTTTTTTATGCAAATCTTATGGCATTTTCCCGATACTATAGCAAAAAGTTTTAAGCCGCAATACGAAGCAATAAAATGGCGTAACAATAAAGAAGAGTTTCAAATGTGGTGCCAGGGTAAAACAGGTTATCCGCTAGTTGATGCTGGGATGCGCGAATTGAATCAAACAGGATTTATGCACAACAGAGTTCGCATGCTTGTCGGTAGTTTTTTATGCAAACACTTACTCATAGATTGGCGATGGGGTGAAGCTTACTTTGCTGAGAAGTTACATGATTTTGAGCTATCCAGCAATGTGAGCAATTGGCAATGGGTAGCGGGTTGTGGAGTTGATGCAGCACCCTATTTTAGAATATTTAATCCTACAACACAAATCACAAAATTTGATAAAGATCACCTTTACATCAAAAAATGGGTTCCTGAATATCAAGAATTTTCGTATCCTAAACCTACAGTCGATCATAAATTTGCTCGAGAACGTTGTTTGGAAACCTACAAAAAAGCATTGAACAGATAAGCTTGAGGCTATGTTTCGATGCGTTCGATTTTTGCACCAATGGCTTTTAGTCGTTCATCAATATTTTGGTAACCTCGATCGATTTGTTCAATGTTGTGAATTGTAGAAGTGCCTTTGGCAGATAAGGCGGCAATCAGTAGTGAAACCCCTGCTCTGATATCTGGTGAAGTCATTGTCGTTGCTTTTAGTGTTGATTTAAAATCATGGCCAATTACAGAAGCTCTGTGTGGATCACATAAAATAACTTTAGCGCCCATATCGATGAGTTTATCCACAAAAAACAATCGACTTTCAAACATTTTTTGATGAATAAGCACACTTCCACGAGCTTGTGTAGCGACAACTAAAATAATACTCAAAAGATCAGGAGTAAACCCAGGCCATGGAGCATCAGAAATGGTCAGAATAGATCCGTCTATATAATTTTGAACTTCATAACCATCTTTGTGAGCTGGAATAAAAATATCATCATTTTTACGTTCGATTGTTATCCCTAATTTTCTAAATACATTAGGAATAACTCCTAGATCATCCCAACTTACGTTCTTAATTGTTAACTCACTTCTAGTCATGGCTGCTAGACCAATCCAACTGCCAATTTCTATCATGTCAGGAAGCATGGTATGTTCTGTACCTGCCAACGAATCTACCCCTTCAATGGTCAATAAATTAGAACCTATTCCGCTTATTTTGGCACCCATTCTATTAAGCATTTTACAAAGCTGCTGCAGATAGGGCTCGCATGCGGCATTATAAATTGATGTCGTACCATTTGCTAAAACAGCAGCCATTACGATATTAGCTGTTCCAGTTACCGAAGCTTCATCTAACAGCATGTATGTCCCTTGAAGTTGATCCGATTCAACTCCGTAAAAATGATCTTCTTTGTTGTATCTAAACTCCGCACCAAGCTTGATAAATCCTTCAAAATGTGTATCCAATCGTCTTCGCCCAATCTTATCCCCTCCGGGTTTGGGGATGTACCCTTTTCCGAAGCGAGAAAGCAATGGCCCTACAATCATTATAGAACCTCTTAGTCCTGCTCCATCAACTTTAAATTCTGCTGACTCAAGGTAATCTAGGTTAATCGAATCGGCTTGAAAAGTATAACTATTCTCAGATAATTTTTCTACAACAACCCCTAGCTTCTGTAACAAATGAATCAGTTTATTAACATCAATTATATTTGGAATATTATGAATGGTAACCTTTTCTGGGGTCAACAAAACCGCACACAAGATTTGTAATGCTTCATTTTTGGCTCCCTGAGGTTGTATAGAACCCTTTAATTGCTGTCCTCCTTCTATTCTAAATGACTTCAAATGATAAAATTTTGAATTGGTACTTGAAAAAATTTAAACTCTGTTAATAACGCTTTCGATTACGGGTATTTTTTTTGGATTTATTTGATTTTTTATAATTATTGTCCTTGCGCTGCATTTTTATCAAGATTGCTGAATCGGTTAATTTTTCTTCCGTATTTCTGATGTCGATTTGTCCATTGGAGAGTTCAAAAAGATGGTTTAGAATTACGCTATCTTCAACAGTGTCTTTATTCCAGTTCAAAAACGATTTTTTCATATGATTAGCAATAGTAATAATCAATGCGTTTTTCATTTCACCTGTATCCCACGATGAGGCAACGTCAATCATTGTTTTTATATTATTCCCATAAAAACGGTATTTAGGATAGTTTTGAGGGTAATGTAGTGGCTCTGGAGTTGCATTTAAAATCTCTTCAGAAGGCTTTTCAAAGGGTGAATCTGCATCTAGCTTAAACCCAGACATAATGAAAAGTTGGTCCCAAAGTTTATGCTGGAAATCTGGTACATCACGCAAGTGGGGTTGCATGTTGCCCATAACAGAAATAATAGCCTTTGCCAATCTGTTGCGTTCCTCTTTTGAATCTTGGGCCATGGCATGGTTGATCATTTTTTGAATATGTCTTCCATATTCTGGGATAATCAAGTGTTCACGTTCGGTATTATATTCGAGTTGGTCTGGTAAAGCTGTCATGCGCTGAGTTTAAATTTATTGGTTTGCAAAGTACAAAAATTAAACAAAAAAAATTAAATATATAAGAAAAGGATTACAATGAAATTACACCCTCTACTTGGCTAGCAACTAGCTGATACTTTCCTATTACTGTTTCAGGACTTTGCATCACTACATTAATAGAAATACTCATATAAGTTCCCTTTTTGGACGGTGTGCTTGTAATAACTGCACCCATGTTATCAAAAATTGATTCAATTTTATCAATTTTATGTTGTTCCGAAGTAACTATAAATTTAAAAAGATAAGCTGTCGGCCAAGATGAAGTTTCATAAAGTTGTGCCTTAAGCTTGCTGTAAAATTCTTCAGAATTAGTTGAGCTTTGCATTGTTAATTAAGTTGTTGTGCAAATATACACGAACTCATATTTTTTATTTAACTTTTAAATCACGAATTTTACACAATTAAGACTTAACAGATTGAAACCAAAAAAAATCGTTCTTATTGGAGGACCTGCAACAGGTAAAACTACCTTGATCGAAGCGCTGAAAGCACGTGGATATCAATGTATGGAGGAAATTTCTCGACAAATTACGATTGATGCCCAAAAAAATGGTGTTAAGCAATTATTTCTAGAGGACCCCATATGGTTTAGTCAGCAATTATTAGACAAACGTAAAAAACAGTTTTTTGAGTCTGAAGCACTAGATGAAGATGTTGTATTTTTTGACCGTGGACTTCCCGATATTGTCGCATATCTTGACTACATCAAGACTGATTTTGGGAAACCATTTATAGCTGCATGCGAAAACCACAAATACGACCAAGTTTTTATTCTTCCTCCATGGAAAAAAATACATAAAACAGACAATGAGCGCTATGAATCCTTTAAACAATTAATGATAATTCATGAGTATCTTGAAAAATGGTACCATAGGTTTGGATACAATATAATTGAAGTTGCACCAGGTGCTGTAGAAGACCGTATAGAGTTTATTCTAAATTCGCTTTAGTAGCGTATGAGTATACCACATCAAATATTGAAACGTTATTGGAAATTCTCTGAATTCAGGCCACATCAATTAGAAATTATTGAGGCTGTTTTGGACCAACAAGACTGTATAGCGTTGTTACCGACTGCGGGAGGCAAATCTATCTGTTTTCAAATTCCTGCACTTATAAAAGAAGGAATATGTATTGTAATATCGCCTCTTATCGCACTTATGCAAGATCAAGTAAAAGGGTTAAATGCCAAGGGCATAAAAGCGACAGCTTTAACCAACCTAGATCAGTTGGGTGATCTAGAGCGTATTCTAGACAATTGTATTTTTGGAAATTATAAATTCTTGTACCTATCGCCCGAGAGGCTTCAAAATGCGCTTGTTCAGGAACGAATCAAATCGATGGATGTGCATTTGATTGCAGTAGACGAAGCCCATTGCATCAGTCAATGGGGTCATGACTTTAGACCTGCCTATCGATCGATAAAAGATATTCGTAGTTTGTGTCCAAAAGCAACTGTTCTAGCTCTTACTGCGACTGCTACAAAAAAAGTAATCTGTGAGATAGATGAACAATTAGCACTCAAACAATCAAAACTCTTTAAGGGTTCTTTTTTTAGAAAAAATTTGAGCTACAAAACAATTATTTTTGAAGACAAAAACTTTAAAATCAAAGCACTTTTGAAGAATAATAAACAAAGTGCTATTGTGTATACTTCTAGTAGACGGGCAACACAACAACTGGCACAAATGCTCAACTTAAATGGCATTTCCAGTGGATATTACCATGGTGGTCTTAGCAATAAAGAAAAAGAACATCAATATAATCAGTGGATTTCTGACAAAACTAATGTGATAGTGGCAACAAATGCTTTTGGAATGGGTATTGATAAAGCTAATGTATCTTTGGTGGTTCATACTGACATACCTGAGAGTTTAGAACATTATTTTCAAGAAGCAGGAAGAGCAGGTCGAAATCAGGAGAAAGCTGAGGCTGTTCTTTTAATCGGAACAAATGACATACAGAACACTCAGAAATGGCGGATAGAGCAAATTGTAGATGTTCCTTATATAAAGTTAATTTACAAAAAACTGTGTGCATATTTTCAGATAGCTTATGGAGAACTCAGCGAAGAAAAGCACGGATTTAATTTTGATTCGTTCTGCACCTCATACGGATTAGCTAAACGAAAAACATACGATAGTTTAAAAGTTTTGGAACGGCATGGACTGATTGTTTTCGAAGAATATTTCAAAAAGAAGGCTACAATTTTCTTTTTGGTAAATCATAACACACTGCAAAAATCATTCGAACACAATGATAAGTTAAGGCTTATAGTCACATGTATTCTACGAACTTACGAAGGTGTTAACTCTCAAGAAACAAACATCGATATCGGAAAAGTTGCAAAGACATTGCATCTCAATGAAGATGAGATTATAGAAAACCTAAATGCCCTACACGCTAAAGAGATTGTACGGTTCAAATGCAAAAACAGTGATGCACAGATTACTTTTGTACAACCCCGCGAGGACGACAGGGCTATACACCGCATTTCAAAAGTGGTGTCGACCCAAAACAAGAATAAACTTAAAAAAATTAAAGCCGTAATCCACTACATTGAAAACAATTCGGTGTGTAAAAGTCAGCAGCTGTTAACGTATTTTGATGAACCTGAGTCAATGCCATGTGGAACATGTAATGTATGCACAGAAAATAAAGGCCATTCGCACAATAATTTTGAAAAAGATAATGTAGATTTGATTTTAAAAGCTCTTAAAGTTAAGCCTATGACCTCTAGAGAATTAGTATCTAATTTATCAATTTCATCAAATGAAGTTATAGCGATTTTGAGGCATTTACTTGAAGTGGAACAAATCCAACAATCGCAAATAAATGAATTTCAAATAAAATGTCCATAAACAAAGGGAAATTACGTATCGTTTTTATGGGTACTCCGGCATTTGCGGTTCATATTCTTGATGGATTAGTTCAAAAAGAATATAACATAGTAGGCGTAGTCACAGCCCCTGATCGCCCAGCTGGACGTGGACAAAAAATTAAACAATCGGCGGTAAAAGTTTATGCGAATAAACATCAATTGAAAGTGTTTCAACCTGAAAATTTAAAGGACCGGGAGTTTTTACAACAACTTCAAAATGTTGAAGCAGATGTTCAGGTTGTGGTTGCATTCAGGATGTTGCCAAAGGTAGTTTGGCAAATGCCGAAAAAAGGAACTTTTAACCTACACGCCTCCTTACTGCCACAATACAGAGGAGCGGCGCCGATAAATTGGGCCATTATCAATGGAGAAAAAGAGACAGGGGTTAGCACCTTTTTTATTGACGAAAAAATTGATACTGGGGCACTGATTTTTCAAAGCAAAATAAGTATCTCAGCTGCGGATAACGCGGGGACACTTCACGACAAGCTGATGATAGAAGGGCTGTTGTTGACGCTCAGAACTTTAAATGCCATAGGAGATAATCAATTTGAAACCACACAACAAAAAGCCGTTTCAAACCTAAAAACAGCACATAAACTAAATAAGGAAAATTGTAAGATAGATTGGTCTAAAAGTGGGTGCCAAATAATAAACCATGTACGCGGACTAAACCCCTACCCCAGCGCTTGGACATTGTTACAGAACGGAAATGACCTAATTAACTTAAAACTTTATGAAGTTCAATTTGAAAAAATTACGCATCAACTTGAAATTGGTAAAGTTGTTATTGACAAATCTTCAATAAAAGTAGCTACTAGAGATGGTTTTATTGATCTAACATCATTTAAATTTCCGGGGAAAAAACAAATGGATGTGAAATCTTTTTTAAATGGTTTTTCATTTGATACAGAGGCGAAAATGGTATAAAAAATAGTCGTTTTGTGTTGGTAAATAAAATTTAATTGGTACATTTATTTGTGATAACACAAGTTTTTACTCCATTGTGACCATTAAGAAAGGTAAAATATTAATCGCTGAACCCTCTATTATCGGAGATATTTCCTTTAATAGATCTATTATACTTTTGGCAGATCATAATAATGAAGGGTCTATTGGTTTTATCCTTAATAAACCCCTAGACTACTGTCTTGGAGACCTGATTCCAGAAATTGAATCTAATCTTCCTATTTACAATGGTGGGCCTGTACAACAAGATAATCTATACTTTATACATAAAGTTGCTGAATTAATCCCTGAAAGTATAGAGATTTCAGAAGGATTGTTCTGGAGTGGTAACTTTGAACACGTTTCAAAGCTTGTTGCCGAAGAAAAAATAAATGAGAATGATATTCGATTTTTCTTAGGATACTCTGGTTGGGAGGCTAATCAATTGAATTCAGAATTGAAAGGAAATACATGGATTCTTTCTGAAAATACACACCGTAATAATATTATCAAAGTTGTAGATACTGCCTTTTGGAAAAATAAAATGTTAGCCCTTGGCGGAGAATACAGCATTTGGTCTAATGCACCCGAACACCCATCGCACAACTAATCCAGACGAAGTTTTGTATTTAATAGAACCAAGAGTTTTGAACAGATTTCAGCGCTAAATTCTTTTTTTCTAAATTTTGTAATGGGTACTATTCCCTGAATTACGTTTGTAATAAATAACTCATCAGCTTTTTGGAGTTCGAAAGGTGAAATAGACGATTCACTTAATTCAAAATCTGGAGATTTTGAGATAATTTCAATCAACTTTTCACGCACAATTCCCTTTAAACATCCATCGTCCAATGGTGGTGTTTTCACAGTATTCCCTTTAATTAGAAAAATATTACCATTAAGAGCTTCTATAATGCTTTTATCGGTGTTAAGTAACAAACAATTATTGTAATTATTTTCTTTGGCAAAAATACTACCTACTACATTCACCGCTTTGTTATTTGTTTTCAATGTCGATAGCAGATTTGGTGAGATTAAATAATCCTTAAAAAGTTCAATTTCATAATGTCCTTTGTTTATTTCATAGAGATCAGAACTAAGTTCTTGTGCAGAAATAATATATGAAACATTGTTGGATGTTGGTGTGTAAAAGCCCTCTGAATCTCTATAGACAGTGATTTTGACCCTATAGGAAATAGCGTTGTTAGGAAGCGATTGAACCAAATTTACTATTTCATTTTCCAAAAACTCTGGCGTAAAATGCATTGGAATCTCCATGCGCAATATGCGCATTGAGGCCATTAATCTAAAATAATGAGCCTCCCAAAAAACAGGCTTATTGTTGTTAAATTTGATAGTTTCAAAAACAGAGTCACCATAAGCAAGTCCCCTGTTGTTAGTGGGTATATTAGCTTCGAAATCTTGATAGAGTGTTCCGTTGATATTGACCATAAACATTCAAAAATAGAAATGCAAATATACACTAAATTAAGCTTTTGCTTAACGTGACCCCAAAACCTGCTTTAAGCTAGAAATTTGATTTTCCCAAAGCATTTTGGCTTCCTCTTCCTCATCATCGTCTGAAAAATCAGTAACAATTAAGGAAACGTCTTTAGTTATACCATCTACTTGTATACGAAGTTCAAAATAACAGCTTTCATCATCATTTTCAAGCCATTTAAACTTGATTCGTTCAGGGCTTTTCTTTGTAATGAGTTTGGCTTGTTCTTCAGAGTCGTCCCAAATAAAGGTAAACAACTCGCCTCTTGAATTCACATTATCGGCAAACCATTCTGAAAGTCCAGATGGGGTTGAAATATAATTGTATAGTAATTGCGGTGAAGCTTGTATAGGAAATTCAATTTCAAATTTTACTTTGGCACTCATGGTTGTATAATTAGATTTCCAATATATACATTAATTTGTTAGTTTTAAAAGAAAAAAAAATATTTTTTACAGAGT
>JAQCJC010000084.1 GCA_027593245.1 Bacteroidota bacterium
GGTTATGAATTATTGGAACGAAACACTAACGCCACCTATTTAAAAGCTTGGAAACTAGGCACCACTGGCTATCCGCTGATTGATGCTTGTATGCGTGCTCTTGAGCAAACAGGATGGATAAATTTCAGAATGCGTGCGCTCTTAGTATCGTTTTTAACGCTAAACCTTGACCAAGATTGGCGCGATGGTGTATATCATTTGGCACGCTTATTTCTGGATTATGATCCTGGAATTCATTATCCACAATTTCAAATGCAAGCCGGAACAACCGGGATCAATACCATAAGGCTATACAACCCTGTGAAAAACTCTATTGAACAAGACCCGGACGGAATTTTTATAAAAAAATGGGTGCCAGAGCTCGTTAATGTATCCAAAGAATACATCCACGAACCATGGAAAATGAGTGCTATGGAGCAAGAATTTTGTGGGGTTATTATTGGAGAACTATACCCACTACCCATCGTAAATTTGGAAGAAAGTGCACGAGCTGCTCGCGAAAAAGTTTGGGGACACCGCAAACACCCGTTGGTGCAAAAAGAAAATAAAAGAATATTAGAAAAGCACGTTAAAAAACGTTAACGAAAAGACATAAAAAAAGCCCTCCGTTTTACAGGAAAGCTTCTCACTGGTTTTGTCACAAACCACGGGTAATCCTTTGGATTACCTCAACACAACACGTTTAAGAACTTTTTGCGTCTAGCTTAAAGAACTTTGCGGTCTGGACGGGACTCGAACCCGCGACCCCCTGCGTGACAGGCAGGTATTCTAACCAACTGAACTACCAAACCGTTGCTTTATAGCGATTGCAAATATACATTGCATTTTTAATACAACAAATGTTTTTGATTTATTTTTTATAAAAATTTATTCCGTTTTTGAAAGAAAGTGAGCATGATTTTTTCGAAGCCTTTACGGATGTCAACAGGGACATAATTAATATTGTATTGATCACATTTTCCTTTGAGCGAATGCACATAATCTAACATTGATGTCTTGTATTGCTGTTGAACAATTTCTGGAAAAAGATCCAAAGAAGCGCCTGTTTCTACATCAACAAAATGTTTTGGTGTGCTGCCAAACTCAAAATCATATTCTGTTTTTTTATCATAAACATGAAAAAGTATCAATTCATGTTTGTTATACTTCAAATGACGTAAGGCTTCAAACAATTCTTTTGAATCTCTACTGGATTGAAACATATCTGTAAAAAGAATAATCATGGAACGGCGGTGCAATTGTTCTGCAATTTGGTGCAGCACCTCATACGTTTGTGTTTTCACCGCCTTTGGCCTCGACAAAGCAAGAGTCTCCAAAGTATTGAGCAGCATTTGAAAATGACGTTCATTCCCTTTTTCAGGAGCATAAAAACTATGGCTGTCATCATAGAGACTGAGTCCAGCAGCATCGCGTTGTTTTTTAAGAATTTGTAGTAAAACAGCAGACGCTAATGCTGAAAATTCAGCTTTGTTGTACGCTAGTTTTGGGTACTCCTTTTTATTTGGGTAATACATTGATGAACTCTGATCAATTATAATATGGCAACGCATATTAGTTTCCTCATCATAGCGTTTAGTATACAATTTATCGGTTTTTGCAAAAAGTTTCCAATCAATATGTCGGGTACTATCGCCGCTGTTGTAGATTTTGTGTTCAGCAAATTCTGCCGAAAATCCATGAAATGGACTTTTGTGCATTCCAGAAATAAAACCCTCTACAATAGATTGTGCCAGAAGTTCAAACTCAGAAAATTTAGTAGTATGTTTTTGTTGCTGTTGAAAACTCATTACCTCTAAACTAAAAAAGGTTTGCCACATGGACAAACCTTTTATTATTTAATATTTGTAAGAAGTTTATAACAAGGCGTCAATTGCATCTGTATAACTTGCTTTTGGGGCTACGCCTACCTGACGTCCAACAACCTCTCCGTTTTGAAACACCAAAACCGTAGGAATATTTCTAACGCCGTATTTAGCAGCAAATTCTTGGTTTGCATCAACATCAACTTTGCCAACAACAGCCTTATCTGCATACTCCGTGCTAATCTCGTCAATGATCGGACCTACCATGCGGCAAGGGCCACACCAGGCTGCCCAAAAATCAACCATAACGGGCTTACTACTGTTAAGAACTGTTTCTTCAAAATTTGCGTCTGTTATTTCTAATGCCATAAGATATAGTTTAATTATTAATACAAATTTAATTAAAAAAATGAGTACTTTATCCAATACTTAATTTGTTTTTCTTATGATTAAATTGGTAATGTTGATATAACTAATTCAACTTGTAATATATATTCTGACTTTGAAGTTCATTTAAAAGTTCTTGAGAAATTTGCACTTTTTGTTTTCTACTTTTCAATTCTACTTTTAATTCTTCTTCATCGTCGTATACAACAAATTTAAGGACATGCTTTCCTTTGTGCATGTGGAGTAAATCCTGAATTTGTGTAATTTTATCCTCGGTTAATCCTTTGATACTCAATTGAATTGATAATTTTTTAGCATAGGCATCCATAACATCGTGCAACAATTGGAAATTATTAAATTGTAAACGCGGTTCGCCCTTTTTACCAGTTTCTCTATTGGTCCAACCCTCGCGAACAAATGAGCGAACATAGACAAAATTGTTGAGCATAAGAAAATGTCTAAACTTAAGATATTCTTCACCAAAAATTCGAAACTCATGACTATTGGTATAGTCTTCGATAGTAAAACTTGCCCAACCTTTTCCTTGCCTACTAACTCTGTGTTGCACGTCGGTCACAACACCTCCAAAAGTTATTTCTTTATTGATGAGTGGAGTCATATTTTGGAAGTAAGCTACAGTTCCATTACAAAAATTTTGCATTTCTATTCGAAAATCATCCAAAGGGTGCCCTGAAATATAGATGCCCACAACTTCTTTTTCACGAGCCAATTTTTCCATAGTACCCCATGATTCACAGACGGGTAATTCTGGTTCAGAAAATTGTACTTCGCTGGCTTCACCAAATAAACTAACTTGTGCTGAGTTTTTATTTTCTTGATATTTATTGGCAAATTTTATAGTTTTTTCTAAAAAGGTAACCCCATCCCCTTCATCATAAAAATACTGAGCGCGGTGGGTATTAGAAAAACAATCGAAGCCCCCTGCGTTTGCCAAATTCTCAAAGGCTTTTTTATTGGCCGCACGCAAATCAATTCTTTTTGCTAAATCGAAAATTGATCGGTAAACCCCCTCCTTTTTCCGTTCATCAACAATCGTTTTTACAGCACCATGCCCAACGCCTTTAATAGCCCCCATACCAAAACGAATGGCATTGTCCTTGTTAACCGAAAATTTATAATAACTCTCGTTAACATCAGGCCCAAGGACATTCATTCTCATACGTTTGGCCTCTTCCATAAAAAAGGTCACTTGCTTAATGTCGTTCATGTTATTAGACAAAACTGCTGCCATGTACTCAGCAGGGTAGTGTGCCTTGAGATAAGCTGTTTGATATGCAATCCACGCATAACATGTAGAATGTGATTTATTGAAGGCATAGCTAGCAAATTTCTCCCAGTCGGTCCAAATTTTTTCTAATTTATCAACAGCCAAACCTTTAGCGCTAGCTTGTGCAATAAATTTAGGTTTCATTTTGTCCAAAACAGCTTTTTGTTTTTTACCCATCGCCTTGCGCAATACATCGGCTTCGCCTTTGGTGAAATCAGCAAGTTTTTGAGACAGTAGCATTACTTGCTCTTGGTATACGGTTATCCCATAAGTTTCGTTCAAAAACTCCTCCATTTCAGGAAGGTCATATGAGATGTCTTCATCTCCGTGTTTTCTTCGAATAAAACTAGGGATATACTCTAAGGGTCCTGGGCGATATAACGCATTCATGGCAATTAAATCAGCAAACACTGTAGGTTTTAAGTCACGCATGTGTTTCTGCATTCCAGGTGATTCGTACTGAAATATACCTACTGTTTCTCCTCTTTGGAAGAGCTCATAAGTGGCTTGGTCGTCAAGAGGAAAGTTTTCCGGATCTAAAGTAATATTGTGTTTTGCTTTAACAATTTTCACAGTATCCTTGATGAGTGTTAAGGTTTTCAGACCTAAGAAATCCATTTTTAACAGCCCTGCATCTTCAACTACAGAATTATCAAACTGTGTAACATACAACTCCGAATCTTTTGCTGTAGCTATTGGAACATAATTGGTAATATCACCAGGGGTGATGATCACTCCACAGGCATGAATTCCTGTATTGCGCAAGGAACCTTCCAATACTTTGGCTTGATTGACAGTTTCCGCTTCAAGATCATCTCCTTCTGAAATATTGAGCAATTGATTGATAAGTTCCATATCCTCCGCGCGAAACTTTTGTTGGAGAACTTTCTCATCTTCACCAAAAATTTTATTGAGCTTTGACATATTAGGGACTAACTTTGCTATGCGGTCAGCATCACCAAGTGGCAAATCTAACACACGTGCGGTGTCTCTAATAGATGACTTTGCAGCCATGGTTCCGTAAGTCACAATTTGTGCAACCTGATTTGAACCGTATTTATTTATCACATAATCCATTACACGCCCTCGACCTTCATCATCAAAATCAATGTCAATGTCAGGCATACTCACACGATCCGGATTCAAAAAACGCTCAAAAAGCAAGTCGTACTTGATAGGATCTATATTGGTAATCCACAAACAATACGCCACTACTGATCCTGCAGCAGATCCACGACCTGGCCCTACAGAAACATCCATGTTTCGGGCCTCGCGAATAAAGTCTTCAACAATCAAGAAATAGCCTGGATAACCTGTTTTTTCTATCGTCTGAAGTTCAAAATTTAATCGTTCTTTAATTTCATCTGAAAGAGTTCCGTAGCGTTTTTTAGCGCCTTCGTAAGACAGATGACGGAGGTAGGCATTTTCGCCGTGGTTTGTACCCCCTACTGCGTCACTAGGATGCTCAAACTCTTTGGGAATATCAAACTTTGGAAGCAGGACTTCTCGAGCAAGTTCAAAAGGCTCAACTTTATCCACTACTTCTTGTATATTGAGAATAGCTTCAGGCACATCACTGAAGAGCTGTTTCATCTCGTCAGGCGATTTGAAAAAATATTCTTGGTTGGGTAATCCGTAACGGTAACCTCGTCCACGTCCAATGGGAGTTGCTTGCTTTTCTCCATCTTTCACACACAACAAAATATCGTGCGCGTTAGCCTCAGTCTGATCGATGTAATATGTGTTGTTGGTAGCCAATAGTTTAATCTGATGCTTAGCCGCAAAATTGAATAAAACTGTATTGACATGATCCTCATCTTGTTGACCATGACGCATCAATTCAATATAAAAATCTGTTCCAAATTGATTTTTCCACCACAATAAAGCTTCCTCAGCTTGCTGTTCGCCAACATTTAAAATTTTGGACGGTACCTCACCATATAAATTACCTGAAAGAACAATCAAATCGTCTTTGTATTGTTCGACAATTTTGCGGTCGATGCGCGGCACATAATAAAAGCCATCAGTAAACGCCAAAGAGGACATTTTAACCAAATTCTGATAACCCTTTTTATTTTTGGCCAAAAACACAATTTGATAACCATTATCTTTCTGTGATTTATTGGTATGATCATCACACAAAAAAAATTCACACCCAACAATGGGTTTGATGGGTTGCTGATTAAGTTCCTCGCCAGCAGCTTCGGCATCTTTTTTACGCCGGGCCAAGGCCTTGTTGTGAATCCCAATTTCTTTAACAAAGTGAAAGGCCCCCATCATGTTTCCATGATCGGTAAGCGCAACTGCTGGCATAGCTGCATCAGCAGTAGCTTTTACTAATTTTTTAATGCTAATGGTAGATTGAAGTATTGAAAACTGAGAATGATTGTGCAAATGAACAACATTGGCATCCGTGAGACTTGTGTGGATTTTATGGGCTGTTGGCGGAGCTGTTTCTTCTTGTTTTTTGGAAACCTCTTGTAGCTTGGCAGCAGCTTTTTTCAAATTAACATGCTTGAGCCCTAAAGGCGTAATAACGGTAGAATTCTGGGACTGAAATTGTTGTAGATAATCTGGCTCAGATTGTAACTGAACTGCAGAATAAACCCCTTGACGAAGCAACTCTAAAAAACAGCGTGTTGTGGCCTCAACGTCGGCAGTGGCGTTGTGGGCTTCAGCAAATGGTGTATTAAACAAAAACTGATGTAACTCAGTAAGGGTTGGTAACTTGAATTTGCCACCGCGCCCTCCAGGCAACTGACACAAACTTGCAGTAGCTTCAGTACAAGTATCCAATACGGGCATAGCATTGAGCGGAGTTTGCACTTGCAAACGATGGTATTCGCAACCCATAATATTGAGATCGAAACCTACATTTTGGCCCACAACAAATTTAGCTTTGGCCAGTGCAGTATTAAATTTTTCAAGAACAGCAGCCAAAGCTTCGCCCTCTTTGGTGGCTAATGCCGTAGAAATTCCATGAATTTGCTCTGCATCGTAGGGAATATTGAACCCATCCGGACGAATAAGATAGTCTTGATGTTCGATACAGTGGCCCATAGCGTCGTGCAATTGCCATGCTATTTGGATACAACGCGGCCAATTGTCGGTATCCGTGATGGGTGCTTTCCATCGCTTAGCAAGCCCTGTCGTTTCGGTATCAAAGATTAAATACATGCAGAAATTTGTGCTTAAAATAGAATTTTCAATATAGTATTATTTTAAAATTATGAGCATGGTTTTAGCTAGGATTTATGAACAATTTTTTTATTGAACAGCTAAAGCTCGAAACCCAATTGAACTGTAGTGGGGGGGAGTAAAAATAGTTTGAAGAAAATTAAAATTTGGCAAGGCCACTGAAACTCTAATCTGTAACTATGAAAGATTTAGCAGTAATGAAATTTAAACGGATGTCCAAAAAGAAACTCAGTCCTAATACACAAACGGTTTGTTAGTCGACGTACTTCAAATTATAAAACACCCCTTCGGAAAAGTTCAAATACTTACTACCCTCATCGTCGTACGAATTAAAATAGAAAGATCCTTTGAGCGTTTTTGATACAGTATTGACCTCCTCTAGAGTAACCTGCCCATCGCCTAGGTAGACGGGAAATTCTATACCGTTATTTTGAGTAGAGTAAGTTGTGATTCCTTCTGTAAAAGTGATTGTTGACAGCTCACCTTGACCTAAAGTGTAGACCCCGACAGCAGCTACTGGAAGGCTTATAATCATTGTGCCGTAACCATCGCTACCCGAAATACTCAACACTCCAGAGCTTTGCACAGTAGCTGTGCGTACAGTAGAGCGCCACAAAAAATCGCTCTGCTGCAACCCCTGAAAAGTGGGCGAACTGGTTTGTATATCGTCCTGACAACTTAAAAAAGGTAAAGGAAGTAAAAGAATAAATAAGAAGTAG
>JAQCJC010000085.1 GCA_027593245.1 Bacteroidota bacterium
TGAAAATAACGTGAATAAATTTATATTTTAACAAATAATATTAAAATATTTAACGATTATTTCTATATCAAGATACGTTATTTTTTTAAAATAAAAAAGTTAAAATACTGATAAATAAAGGGTTAAAATCGATTTATTTTTGAAAAGACTACGGACTGTAGTCTTTTGAACTTGAAATTTGTTTTTTATCTAAACACCTTTATAATATTTAATTCCAGAACTATCAAACTAAATTATAATTTATAAATTAGCATAAATTTTTAAACATGATAAGATCCCTCTTTTATTCCTTAATTTTAATTGTTTTGGTGACGTCCTGCGCCAGCAAAAAAGATGTTTATTATTTTCAAGATATTGACAGCACTGCTGCAGAAAACAGTTTTAAATTTCTAAATATTCAGCCCGGCGATATTTTAGACATTCAAATAAAAGCCCTTAACCCCGAGAGCGTCTTGGTCTTTCAACGTCAGTCGACTTTAGGCCTGCAACAGCAGCAAGTACAAAACCGCGCCATCGATGGGTACTTGGTAGGGGAGGACGGCAGCATCAACCTTCCTATTGTTGGCGCCATCGATACCTCCAATCAAAGCACTCAAGCTCTAGCCCAAATTATTCAAGAGGCCTTAACCCCCTACATCAATAACCCCACGGTCAATATCCGCTTACTCAACTTTAGAGTTTCGGTTTTGGGCGAGGTAAATAACCCTGGAACTTTTACCGTATTGGAAGAACGATTAAGTCTTCCTCAAGCCCTTGGATTAGCAGGCGATTTGACCATCAATGGGGACCGCAATCATCTGCTGCTCATTCGCAACGAAGAAGGCAAAAAAACAAACCAAGTCATAGACCTTACCAAAACCGATTTTTTACAGTCTCCTTTTTATTTTTTAAAACAAAACGACATTATATACGTCCGTCCCAATAATGCACGGGTTAAATCGTCTGGATTGGTAGGCAATGCAGGCACTTTAGTTTCCATACTGAGTTTGGCTGTTAGTCTATTTATTGTCATAACACGTTAATTTTATATGAATACTCAAGATTCTTTTTCCGATCAAAATAACGATTCCATAGACATCGTCAAAGAGCTACGCTATTATCTGTTTTTTTGGCCTTGGTTTGTGCTCTCTGTGCTTGTGTTTGTGTTTGGGGCTTATTTTTATTTGCGTTATGCCGATACCATTTATCAAACTTCAGCGACGCTGCAGGTTAAGGATTCTTCCGCTGACCCCTCTTCATTTTTGACGCAGAGTACGGGTGCCATGTTTAATTTTGACAAGGTAAAAATCGATAATTACATTGCTCAAATCAGTTCCAAGCCAAACCTTTCGCAGGTAGTAGACCGTCTGGACCTACAGACCGAAGTGTTTGGTCTTGGACGGGTCAAGCAGAGTCTGCAATTTGGTGAGGATATCCCCTTTCAAATTGTCTTCAAAAATGAAAATACTTTTCTGGAAGGTATAGAACTACGCTTAGAACCCTCCAAAGCAACAATTCAATTTGGAGGAGTGGAGACCCCCTTTGATCCGTCTCAACCTTTTGAAACAGATGATTTTGTATTGATCGTAAACACCGACAAAATTCAAGAGGAGTTAGCGTTTTCGATTATTAGAGCGGCCAAAGAGAGAGCTGTAGAAAGTTTATCGAAAAGTATTATGGTTTCCTCAAGCAGCAAAACGGGTGATAACATCGATTTAATCATTGAGGGCCCCCACCCCAAACGCAACGAGGCCATTGTCAATACGCTTATTGAAGTAGCACATTTACAACAGAAATCAGATAAACAAGAAATTTTTGCCTTGTCGATCGATTTTATCAACAACCGTTTAGTGTCCATAAAAAATGAAATTGATTCCCTAACCCTGCAAACCACCGGTTTCAAATCGGATAATCTTATTTTTTCACCCGAAGTCCAAACGTCAGCAGCCCTGACCAACATCACTACCCTAAATCAAGAACAGTTCAACTTAACCACTCAAAGGGCTTTGGCTAAATCGCTTAAAAATAAGCTTGAGCGTCAGGCGGAGTTTAGCCTTTTACCCTCCAATATTGGATTGGAAAGCGGCAATGTTAATGACCTGGTTCTGTCGTACAACGAGTTGGTCCTAAAACGCAATAACTTGTTGGCTGGAGCAACTTCAAGAAATCCATTGGTGGTACAACTAAGCGCACAACTTACAGAATTGAAAGCTAACATTTTCAGCAGTATAACGAACTACATCTCCTACATCAATACATCTTTAGAAGAGTACAAGGAGTTTTCAAATAAAACCAATGCCCAGGTATCCAAAATACCAAAGCTTGAAGCGGCCTTGCTTAGTTTTGAGCGCAAGTTTCAAATCGCCGAAAAGCTGTATTTATTTTTGCTGGAACGCCGTGAGGAGGCTTCCATCAGTTATGAGTCGACACTGCCCAACACCCGAGTGATCAACTACGCCCATACGGGCTTTTTGCCAATAGCACCAAAAAAACAAATCTTAACCCTAGGGGCGGTTCTTTTGGGATTATTGTTGCCGTTTGGAATACTGTACATTTTAAAAATAACCGATACCAAAATACACACCAGAGCGGATTTAGAACAGCAACTGCCAAACTTAGATATAATGGGAGAAGTACCCTTTGTTGAGGATATTACTTCCATAACGGATTCTCGTGGAATCTTTGCAGAGTCCTCACGAGTAATCCGATCTAACATTAGTTTTAAGCTAAAAGAGGGGAAGTGCAATGTCATCTTATCTACATCCAGCATCAAGGGGGAAGGAAAGACCATGTCCGCATTTAATACGGCTGCAAGCTATGTAGCAACCGGAAAAAAGGTATTGCTTATTGGTGCTGATTTGCGAAATCCACAGTTGCATACGCTGATTGGCCAGGATCGAAAATCCAATACCAAAGGACTCAGTACCCTGGTGGCTAATGCAAGTACTGTTGTAACAAAAGAGCACATCTTTACTTTAGATCTTTTTAACAATCAATTGGACTTGCTTTTGAGTGGACCAATACCACCCAATCCTGCAGAATTGTTAAATTCTGATGATTTTTTAAATTTATTGGAGGTGCTTAAATCCACTTACGATTACATCATTATGGACTCTGCGCCTTTGGTTCTTGTAAGTGATACCCTACCGCTTTTGCAAAATGCCGATTTGGTGCTTTATACCATCCGCGCACATTTCACCGACAAAAAATTAATGCCTTTCATCAACGGCCTAGTCGATGATAAAAAAGCCAATAACATAGGTATTGTTCTTAACGGGGTTAAAGCAGGCGCAACCTCTTACTACAAGTATGGGTACGGGTACCGCTACAGCTATCAGTATAAGTACAATTATGGCTATGGCTATGGGTATGGCGAAGACAAGTCTTAAGGGGCGATAAGCGCTGTTTGCTCAGCACATATTTTTTTCCAAGCCAGAAGTTCCTTTTTGCTGAGGTGTAGATCCCTTAGTTTATTTAATTGGTAGGGGTTGTGTGCATCTGTTCCAATAAGATCAAACAGTCCTTTTTTAAGCCACAGAGAGGCTTTCTTTTGCACCTCCGCGCCGTAATAACCCACAAGGGAAAGGGCATTGAGTTGCATTTTAGCACCTTTGTGCTTTAAGTTTTCAACGGCTTCTGTAGTTTCCAAGGCCGCATAGCGTTCGGGATGAGCTAAAATAGGGAAATACCCCTGATTCTGCAGCGAAAAAAGGACTTCATTTAAGCGCTTCAACTGGTCAAAAAAAGGGATTTCTATAAGGATGTGTTTTCCAAAACAACACAGTTGTTTTTCTTGAGCTGCAACAGCACGCATAAAAAACTCATCTACTAAATATTCTGCTGCAAAACCCAATAGCTCAACTTCATGGGTTTTAGAGGCTTTATCCAACTTTGCAAATGAAGCCTGAATAGTCTCTTTGGTATTGGGGTATAAATATTTGTATATGTGCGGGCTACTGATGACTTTTTTTATGCCTAAATCTGAGTATAAATCCAGCATTTCCAAGGATTGATTTACCGAAATACTGCCATCGTCAATTCCGGGCAATAAATGATTGTGAAAATCAATAAGACCATCAAAAAGCGGTTGTTGTTTTTTCTTTAAAAAGAATGAAAAACTCATAAATTCATAACTGAAACCCAAAATTAGGGTTTTATTGTTAAAACTCACTTTTTTAACTTCATTTTGTAGGTTTTGCATAGTAATTTTTTTTAAATTGCAGTATACAATTTAATTTATGTATAAGAAGTTACTCACTGCATTGTTAATTCTTAATTTTGTAAATGCATCAGCTCAACTCCACCACCAAATGCTTTCCAGCCAAGGGAATACTTCAATATCCCAAAAAGGAGTTGTAGTCACCCAAACTATTGGTCAGCAATCCGTAGTCGGAAATTACTCCTCGTTAGGCTTTACTTTTGGTCAAGGCTATCAACAGGCCAACTGGGCTCGTATCATTATTGAACAATCTACTTCACAATTTGAGGTTTCCGTATACCCCAACCCCTTTGTCGACAACCTATATATTCAACACAATTCCAACGACGATATTAATATTACGATCTTTGATCCTGCCGGAAAATTGGTCTACAATCACCTTTTGAAGTTTACTGTGTCTACTCAGCCCCTTAATTTGGAAATCCTTCCATCAGGGTTATACCTTGTTCGTCTACAGTCCAAACAACTAAATTATTTTACTAAACTCATTAAAAAATGAAACAACTTTTATCGATTGTCCTGATTGTTTTTGCACTCAATTTTTCATCTGCCCAGGAGGCTTATTTGAATGTTGGGCGTAATTTTACTTCCTATGACTACACCAATACATTAGGAGAGCAAAACCCAAACATAGAGTCGGGTGATGGTGCTTCCTATGAACTAGGCCTCTCTTTTCCTCTAATCGATCGGATTAGTGTTACTACAGGAATTACCTTAGATCAATACAATGCTACGGGCGGTGATAATGTCAATTCTTATTCATGGGATACTAACTACCTAGGACTTCAAGGTATGGTGAAATATACGTTTTTAGAAACTAGAGCCACTCCTGTAGCAGCTTTTATCAATGCGGGAGTCAATTTTAACCACATCATAAGCGGCAAGCAAAAGATTAATGGTCAAACATATGATTTAACAAAAGAAGATGAGTTTAAAGGCTTGTACTTAAAGACCATAGTTGGATTAGGGCTGAATTATTTTTTGGATGATAATTTCGCTTTAGGATTAAGCTATAATTTTTCTAAAAACTTAGGGCTCAAAAGTAACGAAGAAGAACTTGATTTTACGAATCATCAATTACAGTTTGGAGTTTTAATCTCACTAAACTAGACAACTTATGAAAAAAATTACACTATTATTATTTTTTGCATTATCGCTTTACACACATGCACAACAAAGCGAAGGAATCACTTATCAAGCAGTTATTTATAATCCAGGCGGTGAACAACTACCAGGAGCCAACAATCCATATGCTCCACTGGTGAATCAAACCGTTTGTTTGCGGTTTAACCTCACTGATTCAGATGGTTTGTTGGAATATCAAGAATTTATTCAAACAACAACGGATGCTTTCGGAATGGTCAATTTGTTGATTGGTACAAACACCCCAACTGGTGGTGGATATGTTGGTCAATTTTCTGATGTAGAATGGGTAACAGACTCTAAGTCATTGAAAGTAGAACTGGATGTGAAAGGCAGCTGTCAAGATTTTGAGGAAATATCAAATCAGCCTCTAAATTATGTTCCTTTTGCTTATTATGCAATCAACTCTGACGCAGATGCGGCCATTGCCGCTACACAAGCAGATGTCGATCAAAACGAGTCGGATTCAGATGCAGCAGATGCGGCCTTGCAATCTAATATAGACGCAGTTCAGTCTGATGTCGATGCCAATGAAACTGCTGCCAACACAGCCGTTGCCGCTGTACAAGCAGATGTCGATCAAAACGAGTCGGATTCAGATGCAGCAGATGCGGCCTTGCAATCCAATATTGATGCAGTTCAGTCTGATGTCGATGCCAATGAAACTGCTGCCAACACAGCCATTGCTGCTGTACAAGCAGATGTAGACCAAAACGAATCAGATTCAGATGCAGCAGATACGACTTTACAGTCCAATATAGATGCTGTACAGGCTGACGTTGATGCCAATGAAACTGCTGCCAACACAGCTATTGCTGCTGTACAAGCGGATGTAGACCAAAACGAGTCAGATTCAGATGCAGCAGATACGACCTTACAATCCAATATAGATGCTGTTCAAGCAGATGTAGACCAAAACGAATCAGATGCTGACACTGCCATTGCTGCTGTACAAGCAGATGTCGATCAAAACGAATCGGATTCAGATGCAGCCATTGCTGCTGTACAAGCGGATGTAGACCAAAACGAGTCAGATGCTGATGCAGCAGATACGACCTTGCAATCCAATATAGATGCTGTTCAAGCCGATGTAGACCAAAACGAATCAGATGCAGATGCAGCCATTGCAGCTGTACAGGCTGACGTAGATGCTAATGAAGCTGCTTTAAGTATAGATGTTCTTTCTGATGCACTTGTTGAAAGTAATTCCATTTACTTAGGTAATGACCCTTCATCTAATACGGATGACGCTAAAAATAATATTGCTTTGGGTAGTACTGCACTTAGATATATAACTACAGGTGATAACAATACGGCATTAGGTTCAGGGACTTTAAAAAGTGCTACAACTGCCGAGGGTAATGTTGCAATTGGTATAAATGCTATGCAAAGTAATGTTTCGGGAAGTAAAAATATTGCAATATCACCATACAGAGCTTTAAATGCTCTAACAAGTGGACAGGAAAATATTGCAATTGGAATGGATGCTGTAAGGGATATTACCACTGCAAGTTACAATATCGGTATTGGGACATATGCACTCAGCGCAAACACTTCAGGGAATTATAATTTAGCAGTTGGATACAGAGCAATGTCTGGTACGGGAACAGGAGGCTATAATTCAGCTTTTGGTTTTGATGCTCTAAGAAATGTAAGTAGTGGTGCTAATAATATTGGTATTGGAAGAGATGCCGGGGATCAGCTTGATACTGGATCAAATAATATCATCATTGGGTATAATGCTCAAGCATCAACCGATAATGTGTCAAATGAAATTACAATTGGTGGACAAGCAGATGGTCAGGGGCAAAATACAATTACTTTAGGAAATGATTCAGTGACCTCAATTTATATGGCTGAAGATTCAGGAGCTACAATCTATGCTGCTGGATTAAACTTGGGTGGAGCAGCAGTTACATCCACAGCTGCAGAACTTAACATCCTTGACGGAGTAACTGCAACAGCAACGGAACTGAATTTAATTGATGGCGTTACTGCCACCACTGCTGAGTTAAATTAT
>JAQCJC010000086.1 GCA_027593245.1 Bacteroidota bacterium
CTATCAGATAATTCAGCAGATCCATCACCATCAATATCGGCAAAAGCAATAAAACCATATGGGGCTTCACGTTCGTTTGCGAACCACCACATTAAAGACTTTGTGGCGTTTGAGTTTGACGCATAGGTATTACGGATTCCTTCTACTTGCATACCGAAATACATACCCAAAGGATATCCTTCTTTTATCAAAATATTATCTATGTTAGAGTTACCAATACCTCTTCCACGTAAAAATTGATCGCCATCTCCACTTAATTCAAGTACCTTTGTTCTATTTGCACTAATATTGAAAGCTAAATTCCAACTAAAATCTTCCTTTTGGATTGGTGTGGCATTTATTGCTAATTCAATACCATGGGCTCCTAACCTCCCTACATTTAGTGTTTGAGATGGGTATCCAGAAATCATCGCTAATTCCTGATCAAGTAACATGTTTGATGTTTCCTTCTTATAATAATCAATAGCAACATTGATTCTATTATCAAATAGTCCTAAATCAAGACCGAGATTGAATTCGGTTGTAGTTTCCCAAGAAACATCTGGATTGGCAATTCTTGGGGAATTCAATGCTATGACGTTCTGATTAGAACCCGTATATAAATCACCGGAACTTCCCGGGTTAGGAAGGAATATAGCATTCCTTTCTGCGCCTGCCAAGGTATTTGAATATAAATAGTCCTGGATCTGGTTATTCCCGGCCTGACCAAAACTAAGCCTTAGTTTGGCATTAGAAACATATTTAGTTAAGAAAGAACTTGACTGATAAAAACTTTCTTCAGATATACGCCATCCTAAAGCAGCGGCAGGAAATACCCCCCATTTATTATTTGGGCCAAATCGAGAAGATGCATCAGCTCGAACAGAGGCTTTAAAAAGATATCTATTATCGTAATTATAATCTCCTGAAAATAACCCTGAGCGCATTTCATGAATGTTATATCTCACTTCAGGAGGCGTAACATGCGAACCACTTTGTGCCAAATAAATTCCATACCATCCTAAATCCGGTTCAAAGTTTGTATAGTCATTTCGAACGGACTCATTTTCGTTACCCTTAGCCTCATATCCAGCTAATAATGATACTTTATGAATATCTGCAATATTAAAATTATAACTAAGTTGTGCGAGATATGCATAGTTCGAACCATTAGTAGTTCTTACCTGAGCTTCGCCATTGTTCTCAAACGAACTTCTAATGGTTGTTGGAACAAACTTCTTATATAAACTATTGGTTTCCGCCAGAGAGGCACTGACTTTGAAAACAAGCCCTTTTAATATGTTATAGTTAAATCTTATTTGTCCTGAGAATCTATTCTCAACGTCTTTCAAGTCAATATCATTTAATTTCCTATAAGGATTGTCAAGCGCGCCAGTAAAAAATAAATTCTCATCAACTTCTTTAAAGGTCCATTCTTTAGGAATTAAAGGGCTAAAAGAGGCAACGTCATTGAAAATTCCTCCATTTCCATCTAATCCCCAGTTTAAACCTGTCCTGGTAGCTCTTGAATATTGAATATTGGCGTCGAAATTAATCTTATCACTAACTTTAACATTTGTGTCAGATTTTAAGTATAGTCTTTCAAATCCCGTTTTAATGGCAATACCTTCATCATCCATATAAGATAAGAATGTTGAATTCTTAACTATATCTGATCCTCCAAGAAATGACAACTCATACATTTGTCTTATTCCTGTTCTCATAACCTCGTCTTGGTAGTTTTTAAAACGCGATGGATCCGTATTCCAAATTTGAGCCGCATACTCCGGATAAAAATCAACTTCTTCACGATGATATTGATTCCTCATATAAAATTCCATCATCATGGATCTCATATAATCTTCTGGATTCATCATTGGCAAAGCTTTCGTCAAATCGCTAAAACCTGAAGATGCCTTAAAATTCCATTCTGCCTGTCCATTTTTAGCGCTTTTAGTGGTCACTATAATAACACCATTCGCTCCTTCTGCTCCATATATTGCAGTAGAAGCAACATCCTTTAACACTGTGATACTTTCTATATCATTAGGAGACAAATTAGTTAAAGGATTATCCAAAGGGTCATCAGAAACAGGATATGGGAAACCGTCAATTACATAAAGAGGGGCACTGCCCGCGGTAATAGAGCTTGCTCCTCTTACCTTAATTGTGACTCCTGATCCCGGAGCACCATCTGTATTAATGACCTGCACACCTGCAATTTTCCCTTTTAAGGCCTGCTCAATTGTTGCTGGCTGCTCTAGGCTTAGCTGATCACCACCAATAGTTGCAATAGCTCCTGTAAGATCCACTATCCTTTTTGTGCCGTAACCAATAAGTACAACTTCGTCCATATTAGTTTCATCATCTTCCATAACTATATTGAAAGATGTTTGATTCCCAATTTCAATTTTTTGGGTTTGCATTCCAATAAAACTAATTAACAGGGTTTTTCCAGCCTCAGGAACCTGAATAGAGAATTCGCCATTTTCAGAAGTGGCTACGCCTAGCCTTTGAACTTCTGGAACAATTACAGTTGCTCCGTAGATTGGTTCATCATTTTTATCGGTTACCCTTCCACTTATTTCACTTTGGGCATTTACACCGGTAAAACAAATTATAGCGAACAATATTGTTAACCATAATTTTGTCATCTTGTTTAGTAAAGTTTCTTTCACGATACTTTTGTTTTAATTAATATTAGTTTAGTTTGATTTAATTATTACAAAAATAAGTTACACTCTTTAAAAAAAGGTAGCACAAATATCCGAACCATCAGTATACATTCGTAAAACAAGAGCAAAATATATACTATTAGAACAATAATGCTAATTCAAATATAATTGTGCTAATATTGAATTTAAATAATCCATAATTTTATTAAGGTCCATAAGCAACAGGTCTTGTTAGCCATTTTTAATGAAACAGTAATTAATTATGAGAATTTATTTCGCTATAAAAAACCCATTTATTGCATTTTTAATTTGTGCTATTATTTGTATACTAAAAGTTGAAGCTTCAGATAATAACCCGATATTTCATTACCTTACCAATGCAGATGGTCTTTCGTATAGCGCCGTTTCAGATATTACGCAAGATGAAACAGGATTTATTTGGGTTGCAACTTCAAAAGGACTAAATCTTTACGACAGCAATACCATTAAAAAATACTTTGCGAACAATGATGAAAATTCTATCCCTTCTAATAAAATAAATCGTTTGCTTTATAGTACAACTGGTAAACTTCTAATAGGAACCGAAAATGGCTTATGCTTCTATAATAAATCATTAGATAATTTTAGTCAAATAGAATTTAAAGGTTATTCTCTTTTAACGATTTTTCATATCTCCGAATTAAGCAATAAACAAGTACTTATTGTCTCATCGCGGGGTAACTATATCTTATCTATAGACACAATGGTTATTAACGAGTTTTCAAGTAATAATAATTTCAATTGGGCAGAGGAAGATATGTACCATAATATTTGGGCTCATAATTCCAAACAAATATTTCAATTATCACCCGATGGAAAAATTTTAAAATCACAACCTATTTTAAATGATGTCAAAGATGAAATAGCAATTTCAGATGCTTTTATTGATTCGAGAGGAACGCTTTGGGTTGGATCCATTGAGGATGGATTATTTAGATACAATAGAAATTCAGAAGTTTTTGACCCTATAGAAATTGATAAGAATAACCCAGATGTCCTCCTAAAATATATAAGAGACATTTCGGAAGATGAGTTTGGTCGCTTGTGGATTGGCACAGAAAATGGGCTTTTTATCTACAATCACGGAATAAATGACTACGAGCATTTCCAGCACTCTTTTGATATTACCAAAAGCTCAATAAATGACAATGCCGTATATAAAATTTTTATTAGTAAAGAAAATATAGTCTGGATAGGAACCTATTTTGGCGGCGTAAACTACATACTACCGGAAGAAACCGGATTTAACAAAATGATACCAGATGGCGGTAAAAACTCACTAAAAGGGAGAGCTATAAGTAAAATAATTGCAGATTCAAAAGATAATATTTGGATTGGAACTGAAGATAAAGGCATTAGCATTTATAACCCAATTACAGGCGAGTTTAATTATATAATGCATAATCCATCTAATAAAAATAGTTTAAGCGGAAATAATGTGCACGATATTATTGAAGATGAAAATGGATATATTTGGGTTGGTACATATATTGACGGGCTAAACCGAATTTCTTTATCGAGTGGAGAAATTGATGTTTTCAAACAGGGTGAAGAAAATAATTCGATTTCAAATAATTCAATTTATTCCCTTTATATGGGAAAAAATGATTTACTATATATTGGCAGTATGGATGGGGTTGATATTTTTAATTATAAAACCAACAAATTTAGACGGTTTAAACCGGAATTTCTATCTGGGAAGCGCATCGATGAAATAATAGAAGATTCAAGGGGTAATATTTGGTTTTGCAGTCATAATAGTGGTCTCTATAGGTATAATTACGAACAAGATGCTTTAGTTAATTATTTGATGGGAACATCAAACAGCAAAGGACTTACATCAAATTCAATTATTAGTTGTCAAATTGATTCTCAAAAAAGATTATGGTTTGGAACACGTGATGGAGGTCTAATCAGATATCTCTATGATAAAGATAAGTTCTTAGCATTTGGAACCTGGAATGGTATAATTGATAATGACATTTATGGTGTTTTAGAAGATGAAGAGGGTAATTTATGGTTAAGTACAAATAAAGGAATCTCAAAATTTAACCCAAATACTAAAACTGCTCAAAATTATAATACTTCTCACGGATTAATTGCAAATCAATATAATTTTAAATCTTATTTTAAATCTAAAGATGGTAGTATGTACTTTGGTTCAGTAAATGGAATTACCTACTTCAAACCTAGCCAGATTAAAACTACTAGTTTTTATGCCAAACCACAATTCATCAATTTTAAACTTTTTAATAAAACAATAAAGCCAATAGAAGATTCAGTTCTTTCTGAGCATATTAATGTTACAAAAGAAATTGTTTTAACGTACGATCAGAATGTTATTACTTTTGATTTTGTTGCTCCAAATTATAATCGCATTGTCAAGGCTAAATATTATTATTACATGAAAGGATTCGAAAAAGATTGGAATCTTACACCAAATAGTATTAATTCTATTACTTATACCAACTTAAATCCAGGGCAATACTACTTTATGGTTAAAGTGGTTAATGACAATTCAGAAACCTTTGAAAGAAGTATAAGTGTTGTTGTACTTGCTTCACCGTTCCTATCAAATACAGCCAAACTTATATACCTCTTTTTGTTTATTGCTTTAACATTTTTCATAATTGTAATAATAAGAAGAAGACAAAAAGAAAAATTAATGCTTAAGTTTGAAATAATTGAAAAGGAGAATATTAAAGAACTCAATCAACATAAACTTAATTTTTTCACCTATATCACTCATGAGTTTAAAACCCCTTTAACTATTATAATGGCTACAATCGAAGATGTTTTACAAAAAATAGATCTTCCTAATCATTTAAAAAAAGATATTCATGGCATTGAAAGAAATGCAGTTAGGCTGCAATTTCTAATTTCACAATTAATGGAATTTCGTAAAATTGAAACTGACCATTCTAAATTGAATCTGGCTCAAACAGATATTATCGATTTTTTACGTACCATTTTCGATTCATTTAATTCTCTGTTTAATAAAAAGAATATCGATGCAGAATTCATTTCAAGTACAAATAGTCTTACGTATTCCATCGACCAAGATAAATTTGAAAAAATAATTAGCAACCTTTTAAGTAACGCTTATAAAAACACAAACGAATTTGGAAGCATACAATTAAAAATTCTAGTTAAAAAAGACGATAAACTACAAATCGATGTTAAAAACTCCGGAACAAGATTAACAGATGAGGAAAAAATCCAGATATTTGAGCCTTTTTATGTGGACAACAGTAAATCAAATAATCACATAAATAGTGGCATTGGTTTAGCCTTGGTAAATAGTTTAGTCAAACTTCTTGGTGTAAAAATAAAGATTATAAACGCTGAGACCGATGGCACTTTATTTAGATTATCAATGCCCCTTAATAAAACAACAAACACTGAAACTGAAAAAACAACAACTAACGGAAAATTATATACACATGGACTAGTAGCTTCTGCACTAAACGAAAATATTAAAGAAGAAACTCTTGAAATCACTAATGACAAAACATACGAAATCCTAATTGTTGAGGACAATGCAGAACTACTATCTCTTTTAAAGGGTAAATTAAATGATTCATTTAACATAAAAACGGCTAAAAATGGATTGATTGCGTTAGACTTGATTTCGAAAGGACAGCCCGATTTAATATTGAGTGATGTTATGATGCCCGAAATGGATGGTTTTGAACTATGCAAAAAAATAAAAGAATCAATTGAAACAAGCCACATTCCAATTGTACTTCTTACTGCAATGACAGAAACTGAAAATAGAATCGACGGACTTCATGCTGGAGCGGATGCTTATATCTCTAAGCCATTTTTATTTACTGAACTCTTATTAATAATAAATAATATTATAAATTCCAAAATTCGCTTAAAAGAACATTTTCGGGATTCAGGTTTATTAGAAACAAAAATTAATTTAACGAACCAAGATGAAAAATTTGTTTCGGATATTCGAAATGTAGTATTAAAACACCTTGAGAATCCCAATTTTGACATAGATCTTTTTACTAAGGAAGTTGGCGTAAGCAGGACAGTATTGTATGTTAAAATCAAGAATTTATTAGATTTAAGTACATTAGAGTTTATTAATACAATAAGACTTAATGAAGCAGCAAAATTACTGGCCAATACAGATTTATCGGTTTCGGAAGTTGCTTATAAAACAGGTTTTACTGAACCCAATTATTTTAGTAGGATTTTTAAGAAATTTCATAAGATTTCACCTTCAAGTTATAAAAGGGGTATTCAAAATGGTGGACTTACTATATTAGACTAGACACAAAGTTGAGAGAATTGTTGCTACATAATTTAACTTGTAATATCAAACCTTGATTGCAAAAAACGGCAAGACGATACTACCCTCGACGGAAAAAGTGAGCATTGATAAATCATCAATAACCTATTGTTTTGTATTGGTTTAAAGCTGTATGTCTTCATTAGCAGCCCTGCCTTTTACAAACAGCGCATATGGCGCCTGTAAGTTTATTTTTTGAGAATACCGTTAT
>JAQCJC010000087.1 GCA_027593245.1 Bacteroidota bacterium
TAGCGCACTAGCTTCTTTAGCAATTGAATCGATAAATTTTCGACTTGTTTCTTCATAGATCAAAGATTTTTGCTTGTCAGAAATTAAAGTAGATTCATTTAAAATTTTTTCAAATGGATAGAAAAATAAATTTTTAAACCACGCAATAACATCTCCAAAAGCCGATTGTCCAGCTTCTAATCCAAAATGACTGGGAATGACTGATCCGTCGACTTGGCCACAGATGCCGCGAACCAGTCTGGATTTTAGTTCTTTGTCTTCAACTACAATAATATCACAAGTCGAAGTGCCCATAACTTTAACAAGCGAGTGTTGTTCGATTCTCGCACCAACTGCACCAGCATGTGCATCAAAAGTACCAACTGCTACTGTCGTAGACGTTGAAAGCCCAAATTTTGAAGCCCATTCGCTGTTTAAATTTCCAGCAAGGATGTCTGAAGTATAAGTCTCAGAATACAACCGATCTCTTAAATCCCCTAAATATGTGTCCAAACAATTTAAAAAAGGCTTGTCAGGTAAACCACCCCAAAGCTTATTCCACATTGCCTTGTGGCCAGCTGCACAACGACTTCTCTTAAATTTACTTAGATCTTTTACGTCCGATATCAAATAAGTCATGTAGTCACAATGCTCCATCCAAGTATAAGCCTCAGATTTTACAGTATCATCTGCTCTTATGATGTGTAGAATTTTAGACCAAAACCATTCTGACGAGTAAATTCCCCCAACGAATTTTGTAAAATCTTCACCATCCCAGCTCGAGGCTAATTTATTTATTTCATTGGCTTCTTCGATTGCAGTATGGTCTTTCCATAAAACCATCATTGCATTGGGGTTTTCTGAAAACTTTGGAGTAAGAGCTAGAGGTACTCCATTGCGGTTGATAGGGATTGGTGAAGATCCTGTAGTGTCAATACAAATTGATTTAATTAATTCTGGTGGAACTTCACTTTTTTTAACAACTGACTTTACCACAAATTCTAGTCCCTCTATATGATCCAAGGGATGCTGACGATATTGATTAATTTTTGGATCGCAGTACAAATTTTGCTTCCATCTAGTATAATAAAAAACTTCATTGGAAACTTCTTGGCCATTAGATGCATCTACCAATAATGCCCTAACTGAGTCTGTGCCAAAATCTACTCCAATTACAAATTTGCTATTTGAAATCAATTCTAATGCTTGTTAAGTTGTTTATAAAAATTTAAAAACTATATCTTGAAATTTAAAACTACAAATTAAATTTAAGTTGTAAAGTTGAGCAAAGTTTATTTGAATAATATTCGAACTAAAGTGATTGCATATAACACCTAAACTCTTCACAATAACAATATATTTACACAAATATTTATAATAGATGGCAGCAAAATTAAATTTTAGTTTTTACTCATTTACAGTGTTTATAATCCCCATTTTCATTATGCTTTCAGCAGAATCGCTGTATTGTCAAAAAAAGTTTTTTGCTTATCATACAAAAACCAACCATACTGCCACGGATTATCTAGGGAAATACCCCGATTTAATTGTAGTTATTGGAAAAAATCAGCTCGAATTTACTAGAAAAACAAGTTACTCACCATTATGGGTAACTACAGAAAAAAAATATTTGATTGACAATTTTTTTCCAGAAAGAGAAATCGATTATTATGTTGAATACAGCTATGTAAGACTTATTGAAAACAGTCCCGAAAAAATTATTGTTCATTGGAAATATGTGCCAGAGTTTTCAAAAATTGAAATTGCCAATGAAAATTATAATCCTACACTTATTGATGGTTTAACAAATGTCGTTCATGAAATCTATACCATATATCCAAGCGGAAAAGTCGAGAGAAAAATAATGGATGGAAGGGAAACAAAATATGATGATTGGAAAGATGGAAAATCCACTCATTATCAGCAAATTGAATTAGATGAAAATGGCATTACATATGGGGAGGTTAATTGGGCAGACACTTTTTATAAAAGACTTTCAAAAACTAATAAAAATGAATTAAAAAAGCCTATTTCTAATAACACAATTTTTTCATTTTCTTTTGACGAAGGAGGAGGTGATTTCTATGAATTTGATTATGTAAAATGGAAAGATGTTGAAGAAGTTGTGGTAGATAATACAATTGATCAATCGAATAAAAAATTAGCTCCTATTTCGGGTCATGGGGCACTTTATAAAGGTGGTGTTTCTGGCACATCATTATCATTTGATGGATACTACACTGGTGTTACGTCCAACGAATCAGTAACATTTAATGATACATTTACCATCGAGAGTTGGATTGCACTGGATGTTTATCCATTTAATGATGCCCCCATAATTCAAAAATCCAAAGAATTTGGTGAAGATGGTTTTTATTTAGGAATAGATGCATATGGTCATCCTTTCCTAACTGTTAATGGGAATCAAATAAAATCTAATAAACCTATACCTCTCTATAAATGGATACATATTTCTGCAACTGTTGGAGATGAAATGATGACCCTTTATGTGAACGGAGAAAAGTCAATTGAATCTGAATTTATTGGCAATAAATTATGGTCAGAACATCCTCTTTCAATTGGTCTTAATTTATCGAAAAGTAGAAATAGTGACCCTGTTAGAAAAGACTTACAGAACATACCTTTTATACATGGAATACAAGGACTAATTGATGAAGTCAGGGTATATAATGAACTATTTACGGGTAAAAAAATATTTGAATCATATCAAAGGTTTGCTCCAAATAATTCTAGTTCTGAAATAAAAAAAGCAATTCTTCCGGGTGAACTTGGGCTTGTGGACGATTTCAGTGTAGATTATAAACTATTATCACATCACGAACTATGGGATAGAATGTGGAGGCTAACCAATTATTCAGACATTGTTGTTAAGTTCAAAAATAATCCTGGAAGTATTGTTTATTGGCATGGGACAAATTATGCTGCAAATTATGTTGTTGATAATAATCGTTGGATGGCTGATCAAAGTTCTGAAATTCTCGGAAAACATGGATGCTCTGAACATATGTCTGACAAACAAGTTAGGCACAGTTATGCGAGGATTATTGAAAAAAATCCAGCTAGAGCTGTTATTCATTGGAGACATCCGTGTATTGATGTTGCCTATTTGTGTACAAATTCGAGAAATTGGTCAGATGAATATCACACAATTTATCCAGATGGTACAGTGGTAAGAAAAGTTGAATTTAATACCCAAGAAAAGCCTGGTTTTCAGGACATTCAATTTTTTACAAACCCTGGCGAGTCTCCATTAGATGTTGTGAATATGAATGCGATGACAGTCGCCAATGTAAAAGGGGATGTTCTTGAATTAAACTGGGAAATGCCAAACAAAAACCCAAAGCAATCACTTACTGATGCAACAATTCAATGGCTTAATTCTAAATCAGAATATAAAATTTTTACAATTTTTCAAGGACCGGGCTTAAGTACTTGGGGAGAATTTGAACAATCAAAATATACTCAAGATCCATTTGCTGGCCCGTGGAATCATTGGCCTATTAGTTTAGTTCCCTCTGACGGAAGATATGCGATTTCTGATGACAGAGTCACACACTTTGCACTTGGAGCAAATGATAGAGCAACAGAATTTGGATCAGTGGTTCATTATGGCTTCACAACAAAGAAAATAGACAAAGTAATACCATTTGCAAAATATTGGCAAAATCCGCCAAGCATCACAGATGTTAGGGGTGGAAAATCATTAGGTTTTCGTACAGACGAAAAGGCATTCTATTTTGAAGTCAAAGACGAATCAAAGCTTAAATTTACTATCAGTGCAAGTTTTGAAAGCCCACTTGTAAACCCTGCTTTTATATTCCAAAATAGCGACAGAAAAATTAAGAGTATTAAAATCAATGATAAACAAATGCTCGTTGGTGATCATTTGAAAATTGGAAAAACTTTCAATGAAGATGGCTTGCCAAACACAATAATTTGGCTAAAGTATTCAGGAGATAAAAAAACCGAGATTGAGTTTAAATTTTAATTTTCCATGCGGATTATAATTACATTTTTAGCTTTTTTCGTTTTCGTTAGCTTTTGCAATGCTCAACAATTTGACATCGGTGAGATAAATGATGCGAAGTATAGGATTTATATCCCGGAGAATTGGAACAAAGGATTGGTAATATATTGTCATGGATATCAGGAAATTGGTGAAGAAATTGATCCATTGATAGCAAAGTTAGATGATTTTGTTAAGATTTTTTCAGACAAAGGTTTTGCATTTGCGGAGTCTTCCTACAGAAAACAAGGATTGATTATTAAAGAGGGCATTGAAGACACTGAAGCTTTAAGACAATATTTTGAAAACACTTATGGAAAAACAGAGTTAAATGTAATTGTTGGGCATTCAATGGGTGGAATGATTACATTGGCTACGATAGAGAAATTTCATCACTTATATGAAGGGGCACTACCTCTTTGTGGGTGGCTTTCTCCCGCTTCTAGTTTGATCAAAAGAGGTCTTGACATGCTTGCGATTTATGATTATTTGTTTGAAGACAATAATAGTGGAATAATAAATCAGCTACAATACATTGATGAAGAAGATATTGATAAAAATCTTAAAAAAAACCTCGCACTTGCTGAATCTTTCAGTAAAAAATTTAAAATAAAACGATCTGACTTGGCTGAGATGTTGAGTTTTCAACAAATTGTACTTCATGAAAGCATGAGATGGTTAAACGGCTTGCCTTCTGGTAATGAACAAACGATTTATGATGGTTTTGGAGAATTAAATGACGAGATTAATAAAAATATTCTTCGTTACAAGCCAAATTTTAGTGCTCAAGAATACTACATTAATAATTACACCCCAACAGGAGTTATATATGATCCTGTCCTAGCCATTCATAACCTCTACGATGCACTGCTGCCAATTTACAACTATGAATATTATAATGAGCTAACTAAAATTCGCTCAACAAATGAACTTTACAAGCAAGTTTATGTATCCACTGAGGGACATTGTGAGTTTAGTATTAAAGAAATTTCAGACTATTTTAATGAGCTTATAAATTGGGTTAGAACGAAAAAAAAGAAAATTTAAAATGATAATTTCTATGGAAATCAAGAGTTCAATTTATACCATATGTTTTGGTTTGATATTTTCTTCAATATTGATTGGATGCAATTTAGGTGAGCCAAAAAATGATTTGAGCTTGATAAAAAAAGACAGATTAACTGAAGTAGACCAGTCCAAAATAAAACGTGTTGGAATGGTTATAAAAATCAAAGAAGATAAGATTGAAGAATATCTTAAACTGCATTCGGACTCATTAGGAGGGGTCAGAGATTTACTCAAAAAATACAATCTTCGAAACTTTTCAATTTTTATGACACAACTCGATGATGGAAACTTTTATGAATTTGGTTACTATGAATATTGGGGCTCGAACTACAAAAAAGACATGGAGGAGTTGAGTGAAGAACCTCGAAATATAGAATGGTTAGAGATTTGTGACCCAATGCAAATTCCACTAAAGGGAGAAAGTTCATGGAAAGAAATGGAGCTTATTTATTTTAACAATTAAAAAACAAAAGAATGTCAAAAAACATACACTGGTTATTCACAATTATATTTTCAATCATGATCGTTTCTTGTATGGACTTGAACAATGCAGAATCAAATATCCCACTTGAAAATGTTGGGAGCAATGATGACAATTCCGATTCTGATGAAATTGAGGATGAGGAAGAAGAGGAAGAAGAATACACTAGCTCAAACAACACAATTGTTCCTGAATATTCGAATTTTAATCAAAATATCATTTGGGAAAACGTTTTTACAGATGGACCTCCTGGCAAAGTCAACAGGGCAGTTGTTGATTCTAATGGAGATGCTGCTGTAGTTTTTATGCCAGATAATCAAACTAGAGTTCTTAAAATCAATGGAGTCACAGGAGAAAAGGTTTGGTCTAAATCATTTGACAACACTGTTGGCTTTGGAATTAGTGAAATCATTGATGGTGATAACATTGATTACATTGTAAGTGGTGGTATAGGTGAAACTCAGGAACGATGGGTTGCCAGACTTAGTGGAGTTGATGGATCAGAAATGTGGAGCAAAACATATCCATTTGATGGTAATGAGTATCAGTATGATGCTGTTAGAATGACTATTGTTGGAAGTGATAATTATATCTATGGATCTGGATTCGTTCAAGGCGGAGACAATGAAACCATTTTTATGGTCTATGGTGGAAAAGCGATGATAATTAAAATTGACCCCTCAGATGGTTCAGAAATATGGACAACGTTAAACGCAAACTCTGAATACGCATTAGCTGTAGTTGAATCATCAAGTGGCGATTTGTACTATGGTGGGTTTAGTTCTAAAAGTGATTTACTTACATTATCAAAATTAGATCGGAATGGACAAGAAATTTGGACCGAAATGTTAGAAAATACCGAGAGAATACTCCCTTATGACATGACTATTGATCTTAGTGATATAATCTATTATGGTGGGCATACTGGTAGAAGAGGTGCTGGTTATCCATATGACTATACTTGCATTAAACTTGATACAGATGCAAATATTAGCTGGATTAAACACTATGGAAATCCTAGGGGATATGATATGGAATATATAAGAAGTGAGCTATATGGGGTTAAGGTAAATAGTTTTGGAATTTTTCTATTTGGTGGAACTGGAGATGAAAGTTCATCTTTTTCCGAATCTAGTTCTACATACCTGTCATCTGATGTATGGAACGGATGGGTACTCATTATTGATCCAGACGGAAACATTTTACAGAGTGATGTTTTCTGCCAAGAAAACGTAAACACTGCAACAGAATATGGCTCATTAACGGATGATGGTTATATGATCTTTAATGATACAGACGCTTTCGGTGACACTGAAGTTGGGGTAATCAAAGTTAAATTAGAAAATTAAAGTGATTCGAAAAACCATCTATCACCGGCGGCTGAGACTAAAATAACATTGCCATATGCTGTAAAGTCACCAGTTCTAATAATTGCTTTTACATTTTTCGATAACTTTTTAAGCTCTTTGTGGTTCACAAGCTGAACCTTTACCTTTTCCTTAAAAATGTTTTTTATGCTTACAAAGGTGCTTGGATTATGCATTTCTGTCTCATTGGCAATGATCATTTTTTCGACAGAATAAAATTGACTTAAAACTTCTAAAACTTCAGTGACTTTTGGTGTA
>JAQCJC010000088.1 GCA_027593245.1 Bacteroidota bacterium
TTAAAGATATAAAATTTGAAGAACCTTCTTTATATCACACGAATTAAAAAGATTGGTATGTTTTTTGTTCCAAGTGTTTATCTTTACAATCATTAACCAGTGCGCCTATATGCAACGATTTTTATTTTATATTTTTGTTTTTTTTGGATTACACATCTGTAATGCTCAACCCGAAACAGCACGAAAAACATTACTTATTAAAGCAAAAGAAATAGTAAAGAATGATGAAAACTCATCTTCCCTACTAGCACTTTCGCCCATACGAGGATTAACAACAAAGGATGTGAAAATAACAATGGGTATCCCGCCCATTGATGGCTTTTCGAAAAAAGAACGAAGTATTTCAGCTCCTCGAGATGTGGTGGATCCCACATGGGAAATCAAACAAAAGTTTAGTGAAAATCAGAAAGATGTATCCAAATACGGAAAAGATTATTATTTGGGTAACATAAAAACAAAATCAAAATACATACGCATCGTATGTCGTGACCATGAGTATGAAGATGGTGACCGTATTAAATTGATGCTCAATAAAGTTGTGCTTCACCCTAATATTGTTCTTAGAAATTCGGGCTATGTGATGGATATAGAACTGGATGAAGGGCTAAATTCTATACAGTTTTATGCCTTAAATGAAGGGACTTCTAGTCCCAATACTGCAGAACTTAAAGTTTATGACGAAAATGGAAGCATTATTGGCTCCGGACAATGGTTATTGACCACTGGTTATAAAGCCAATCTGATGGTTTTACGTCAGTAATCTTTATTTTTGTTCAGTCATTTTTGATTTAAAAATAAAGATTGTATTTTGCAATATATTATTAACTAAACCACAACAATATGAAAAATTTATTTTTAGCGCTTATGGCTCTAATTGTTTCGACATCTTGTCAAGAAGCTGTTACAGGACCAACTGTAGCACAAAAAGAGATATTTAAAAAAAATTACACAGCTTTTTTGGATCATCATGTCAAAGGATTTGAAACTGAGGACAGTAGCTTAATTGCAGCCTATTTAGCCGATACTGTAAAATGGAGTCCTCCGGTGTGGAATGGAAATAAAATTTTAGGCAAAGACGATATGGTTAATATTGCTGAACAATATTTTGAGGAATTTGACAATTTGACCTTTTTACCTGGAGATGGAGGAATCGATTCTAATGGTGCCTATTGGGGAGGATCTTACTACTCTGAAGTTGGAGAGTCAACTTCTGAACCAAACGGAGTTCGCGTTTATGGAACTTGGACAGGCACTCACACTGCTACAGGAGCAACTACATATAACAAGTGGTACGCAGTAATTGCTTTTAATGAAGACGGTAAAGTTATCATGTTCTCAGACTGGATGGATGTTTCTGGGATGCAAGCTCAGATTGAAGCTCATGTTGCTACACAAACAGAATAATTACTTGAACAAAAATTATATTGTAAAGTCTACCATTTGGTAGGCTTTTTTTTGTGATTTAAATTTTTTTATGAATTTTTTGTAAATAGTTTAAGTTATAGCATTAAACACTTTTGTTTTGAATAGTAAAGTTAAATATAAGGTTTTAGGAATTTATGACTTGAATTATTCCAAATGTAATCGCCTATCTATTGAATTACATATTTAAATACACTCAATAATTTAATGATAATTGAAATTTAAATCTGTTTTTTTTGTTTAACAAAAAATACATAAATTAATACAAAATTTAAAAATATATATTTATGAAAAAAATTACTTTATTACTGGCCTTTACTTTAGGCTTTTTTTCTTATGCCCAATTTGATTGGTCAACCAGCCCATTAGAAAACGGCTGGGTTGAATATGCTGGAGCAAATGGAGAAGGTTCTGTTCAATCATGGACCTATTATGCTGGTGAACTTCCATTCATGTATATAACTTGGGAAGCATCATCTGGATTGGAGTCATGTGAAGACTGGCTGGTATCACCACTGGTCGAAATCACTACTACTACTTCTCAACTAGACTTCAGTGTTGAAGACCAGTTTACTGCTAATTATGGTTCTACGCTATCAATACAAGTGTCAACAACTGACCAGACTTCTGGTTTTACTGAAATTACATCCTTTTCCGAAGGTGACATTAGCCCAAGTGCAAACCTAAGTGTAGACCTTAGTGCTTATGAAGGTTCTAGTATTTATATCGCTTTTGTATGGATTAATAATGATGGTGACAGATTGTATTTGTATAACCTAGGATTATCTAATCAATATGCTAGTATTCCATCACCAGCTACAACACCCAATCCAGCAGATGAAGCTACAGTAGACTTAACTAACGACACTGATATGAATAATGATGGTTCTATTACCGCTGCCGACCAACATTACGTTTTTACTTGGTCTCCTGGTATAACTGGTGATGCGCCAACGACTTATGATTATTATTTTGGTACTAGTAGTTCGGATTTACATTTAATAAGCGAAACTTCAGCAAATGACAGTTATAGACTTTATGGTCTAAGTACAGAAACTACATACTTCTGGCAAGTTGTGCCCAAAAATGCTGGAGGCTCTGCTGTTGCTGCTAGTTGCCCTATTTGGTCATTTACAACAAGTTCAAACGTATTATCTTTTAATGATAATCAACTTAATTCTATAGTTGTTAGTCCAAACCCTGTAAAAGATGTGGTCACAATCAATAATCTTTCAGGGCTAGATAGTGTTGAAGTGTTTAATCAATTAGGTCAATTAGTACTGAAATCTAACGCAGATTTACTGAACGACAACAGATTAGACCTTAGTACTTTAAACCCTGGTATGTATATGATAAAAATTAAGGCTGAAAACAAAAGTAAAACTGTAAAAATTATCAAAGAATAAGTATTACTACCATAACTATCTAAAAGCCTGTGATACAATTATCACAGGCTTTTTTTTATTAAATAGATTATTAATGTTAAAAAATATTTATTACTTCCCAATACAAAAATTAGCAAAGATATTACCCAATAGGTCGTCTGTAGAGATCTCGCCAGTAATGCGACCAAAATGATAGAGGGCTTCACGAATGTCTATGGCCAACAAATCCCCAGAGAGCCCTGTTTGCATCCCATCTTGTACTTTTTGGATATTTTCTAAAGCAAGCCTTAGCGCATCATAATGGCGGGCATTGGTGATTATGGTGTCATTATTATTAAGTTTTCCCGTATGAACCATATCCAAAAGTTTTGATTTGAGTAACTCTACCCCTGCGCCTGTTTTGGCGCTCATGTGTAATGGTTCAAGTTCAGAAAAGATTTTCGAAACTAATGTTTTATCCGCTAAATCCATTTTATTCAGCACCACAAGGGTTTCTTTTTCAGGGTATTGTACTTTGGTTTCTGCAACAGATGATAAAACATCGGCTGCATTAGCTTTTGAGATTATAGAAGCATCAAGCAATTGAATGATGACTTGAGATTGCGCCATTTTTACAAAGGTTTTCTTAATGCCTATTGACTCTACAGTATCATCCGTTTGACGAATTCCTGCGGTATCAATAAAGCGGAATTTTATACCATCAATGATTAGTTCGTCTTCAATAGCATCACGCGTCGTTCCGGCGATGTTACTCACAATGGCTTTGTCTTCGTTTAGAAGTGCGTTGAGTAGTGTAGATTTACCCACATTTGGGGCTCCAATAATTGATATAGGAACGCCATTTTTAATAACATTTCCAGTAGCAAAAGAATCAATAAGGTATTTTAGAACTTTGACAATACGCTTCAATAATTCTTCAAATTGCTGACGATCGGCAAACTCTACATCCTCTTCTGAAAAGTCTAATTCCAGTTCAATTAAGGAAGCGAAATTGAGTAATTCTTCTCGTAAATTTTTTATTTCTGAACTAAAACCGCCCCGCATTTGTTGCAATGCAATTTGGTGCGCTGCAGCACTGTCACTCGCAATCAAATCGGCTACGGCTTCGGCCTGACTTAAATCCATTTTCCCATTAAGAAAAGCACGTAAGGTAAACTCCCCTGCTTCGGCAGCACGGCATCCTTTTCGGATGAACAATTGCATGATTTCTTGTTGTATGTAACTACTGCCATGACACGAAATTTCGACGACATCTTCTCCAGTATAGGACTGTGGGTTTTTGAAAAGGCTAAGCAAGACTTCATCTAAAATACGCTTACCGTCCATGACATGACCTAAATGTACGGTATGTGTTGCTTGAGTTAAAAGCGATTTATTGTGGATAGACCTGAAGAGACTGTTAGAAACACTTATCGCTTCTGGTCCTGAAACACGCAAAACAGCAATGGCACCGGCTCCAGATGCAGTGGCAAGAGCAATAATGGTGTCCTTGTTGGTCATATTCAATCTTTTGACAAAAATATTAATATTACTTCAAACCTAGGGCGTATTAAAATTTAATTTATTTTTGCGGAAAATCTTATCCTATGAAAATTAAGTATATAGTCTTATTTTTTTGCTTTTTCGCACTCGTTTTAGGCTGTAAATCTACAGATAAATTAGAGCAAACCTACTCCTTAAATGTTCAAGCAGATGGCGTATTAGACGGGGTTCGTGCTTACATAATGCGCAACGATAATGGCAGGTCAGCAACAGCTGTTGATACTGCTATTGCTATGGGAGGACGGTTTTTATTTAATGGAGCGGTTCTTACTCCCGAAATGCGCTCACTAGCTATTGATGGAGTTCGTGGACAAGTGTTTTTTGTATTGGAATCAGCAGAAATTAATGTTGTTGCTTATAAAGATAGTATTCAAAAATCTACTGTAAATGGTGGGGATAACAACGACATTTTTAATGCATACAAATCTGGCTACGCTGTACTAATTGATGAATTGAGCGCTTTGCGAAAGGAATACGCTTCGGCTAGAGAAAAGCCCGAGGAAATTGAGCGTATTCAAGAGCGTAACAATAGCTTAAGAGAAGAATTGAAAAACTTTGGTTTTAATTTTCTATTGGAATTTCCTAATTCTGACTTCTCGCTAATGTTGTTAGAAGGAATTACTGCTCAACAAACATTTGATGTTTCTAAAACTAAAGAAATCTTAGCTTTGATGAACAATGATCTATTAAACAAAACTTACAATAAAATAATCGCACAGAAAATTCAGCAAAGAATTGATGTTGCGAATGCAGCTAATACTATAGCTATAGGAGAGAAAGCTCCAGATTTTACAACGCCAAACCCAGATGGTAAAGTCATCACCATGAGTGCTATTAAGGGTAAAGTTACCATTATTGATTTTTGGGCTTCTTGGTGTAAACCCTGCCGCATAGAAAACCCAACCTATGTACGTTTGTACGAACAATACCACGAAAAAGGATTAGAAATTATCAGTGTCTCCTTAGACCGCCAAAATCAAAAACAGCGCTGGATTGATGCGATCGCTAAAGATAAACTGACTTGGTATAATGTTTCTAATTTGAAGTTTTGGAATGACCCAGTAGCAAGGCTTTATAATGTTTCGTCTATTCCGGCTACCTTTATCATAGACGATAAAGGAATCATATTAGCTGAAAGATTAAGAGGTCGAGGATTAGAAGCAAAAATAGCTGAGCTACTCGACTAAAGTTTGTTGTTCTTTTTTAGAAACATCAGTAATCCGATGGGTGCTGCCAGCAATAATACAACCCAAAGTTGATTTTCAAGTACCCAAGGTGCAACAATAAGTGTCAGGCAAAAGCCTCCAACGGCTCCACCAAAGTGTGCATCGTGTCCAATGTTTCCCAAACGTGTTTTCATGCCGTAAATCGAAAACAGCAAATACCCCACTCCAACTATATACGAAGGAATTGGTATGGGTATAAAATAAAGATATAAGCTCATCCCGGGATTAAGCAATATAGCAGCATATAGTATACCCGTAACAGCTCCACTAGCACCTACCGCACTGTATCGAGATTCATTTTTGTGAAAATAAAATGAAAAAAGATTACCAGAGAGTAAACTTACTATATAAACCAAATAGAAATTAAACACCCCTAATTGATTAATGACTATGGATGCAAAAATATAAAGCGTAAACATATTAAATATGAAATGTTGCCAATCAACATGTAAAAAACCGGAACTAATCCATCGTTTATTTTCTCCATTTCGTAAAGCACCAACATTAAATTTGTACTGTTCAAAAAATGAGTAGTCTCGAAATCCGCGTAACGAAATAAAAAGATTTGCTGCAATAATGACTAAGGTGTGTATGTTCATGAACTAAAGTTATTAAATCACTTAAAATAAATTATCTTTGCAATGTAAATTTAAGCTTAATTTATGCAATTATTAGCCTTCGTGCTTATCTATCCTTTACTTTGGTTTGTTTCCATCTTGCCATTTCGTTTGTTGTATGCTGTTTCTGATGTTTTGTATGTTGTGCTTTACCACATTGTTGGTTATCGAAAACAAACTGTACAAGAAAATTTGAAACTTGTTTTTCCTGATAAGTCAGAAGCTGAACGCCAACTTATTACAAAACGATTTTACCACCATCTGTGTGATATGATTTTTGAAGCTATAAAATCGATGAGCATTAGTGTTGAAGACATGAAAGCGCGTTTTAAATTCACCAACATTGAGCTTATTAAAGAATTTGAAAAGCAAAATAAAAGCATTGTCTTAATGTGTGCGCATTACGGCAGCTGGGAATGGATTTTTATCATACAAACTTATGTAAAATTTCGTGGTTATGCGATTTATAAACGCCTCAACAATAGATATTTTGACAAACTTGTCCGAGGCATAAGAGCACGTTATAACAGTTATTTGGTAACCACAAAAGAAACCATCCCTACCCTTATTGAAAACAAGAAAATGGGGATTTTAACGATGAATGGTTTTGTATCGGATCAAACGCCAAAAAAAGGAAAAGCCTACCACTGGAATACATTTATGGGAATTGAGGTTCCTATTCATACCGGTGCAGAAATGCTGGCTAAAAAGTTGGATATGCCTGTCATTTTCTTCTCTGTAAAACGCATAAAAAGAGGGTTTTATGAAACCACATTCCAAACCTTGGCAGAACACCCCAATGATTTTAAGGATTACGAGATTACAGATCAGTTTTTAAAACTTG
>JAQCJC010000089.1 GCA_027593245.1 Bacteroidota bacterium
TTTTATGAGGTTACAGTAACCGATGCGGTAGGCTGTTCTTATATAGAAACTTATGAAATCACTGAGCCAAGCGGATTAACGCTTTCCGGGGTAATTTCGGATTATAATGGTTTCGGGGTGAGTTGCTTTGGTCAAAACGATGGTTTTATAACGACAACAATCAGTGGAGGAACAAATAATTTTGACTTCACGTGGATAGCTTCAGATGGTGGTATAGTTCCACCAGGTCAAGAAAATAATCAAAACTTAACACTTCTTGTAGCGGGTACATACACAGTGACTGTAGCTGACTCCAATGATTGTCCAATTGCAGAGACTTTTATAATCTCTGAGCCAGATGAGTTTTTAATCAATGAAGTAGCCTCATCTCATGTAGATATATTATGTTTTGGAGATAATTCAGGTGAATTTGAAGTCAGTATCGTCGAAACTGTTGGACCTTATGAGTATTTGCTTGTTGGTACTAATTATTTGGGAGACTTAATTAATCAAACTTTGATAACATCTGATTTAGATATTACTTACGATGAATTGTTTGCTGGGAATTATGATGTTTTTGTGACCGATCAGAATGGATGTTCCACTGAGCTTCTAGGTGTAGTTATTTTACAACCAGATGAAGGAATAGATATCACAGAAAATATTAGTGAGTTTAATGGCTTTAATATCAGTTGTTTTGACGCATCAGATGGTACTATTGATATAGTTACAACCGGTGGTGGTGGTCCATCAAATAGTGATCAATATACTTATGAATGGACTTTAGATGGTACTCCATTTACGGTCAGTTTTCCATCAACAGATACAAGTTTGCAAGAACTTGGACCTGGCTTTTATCAGGTTACAGTAACAGATGTCGTTGGTTGTACTTACACAGAAATCTATGAAATTACTGAACCAGAAGATATTTTTATTGTTGTTGATTCTGAAGTTGATATATTATGTAATGGTGATTTAACAGGTTCAATTAGTATTACTCCACAGGGTGGAACAGGAGATTATGAATATTATTGGACATTGGATGGACAACAATTCGATGACATAGAGGATATTGAAAATCTGGGTCCTGGTGAGTATGTTGTTTTAATTGAAGATTCTAACGGATGCTTTGAATCTGAAGTTTTTCAAATTACTCAGCCAGAGGCAATTATTATCACAGTTGAATCTACTGTCGATATTTTATGTCATGGAGATTTTACAGGTAGTATTGATGTATCAATTGCTGGAGGGACACCTGATTATGAAATTACTTGGTTTGGACCTGATACTTATGAGTCGACAGAAGAGGATCCTATAAATTTAGAAGCAGGAGTTTATACAATTCAGGTGATAGACCAAAATAATTGTCTTCAAACTATTGAAGTTGAATTAACTCAACCTGATGACTTATTAATAAATTATAATGTTACAAATGAAACTTGTACCAACGCTAATGATGGTTCAATTTCCTTAGACATTCAAGGAGGAGTTTTAGATTATGAAATTTCTTGGAGTAACTTTGCAAATGGACCTATTCAAAATAATTTAGCACCTGGTCTTTACACTGTTACTGTTACAGATGGTAATAATTGTGTAGAAGAAGTAACAATTGAAATTGAAGCTGCACCCATATTCGATATTGATCCAGAAGTAAATTCAATTTCTTGTTTTGGTGATAACAATGGAAATATTCAACTTAATATTGAAGGTGGAGTTTCACCAGTATTCGTTTTATGGGATGATGATCCAACTGCTGGAGAAGATCGTTTCAATTTGGGACCAGGTATATACTCTGTTATTATTTCGGATAGCTCGGATTTTAATTGTACAATTGAAAGAGAATTTGTAATCGTTGAGCCGGCAGAGCTAAATTCTTCAGGTGTAATTACAAATGCTCTAGATTGTGATGTTGTAAGTAGTGGTTCAATTGACTTACAAGTTGTGGGCGGAACTGCGCCATACACTTTTGAATGGAGTAATGGAGCTATTACTGAGGATCTTGTTGATATACCTCCAGGGAATTATGCAGTCATTATTACTGACGTAAATAGTTGTAAAATCATTGATGAATTTATAGTAACTAGACCTGACGAGATTACAACAGATTTTCTGATATCCTTCGATGCGGATTGTGAAAATCATACTCCTTTTCAAATTACAACAATTGAAATTTCAGGGGGCGTTTCGCCATACGAGATAACATGGTCTAGCGGGGATGTTTCTGGGACTGATGGACAAACCATGACTACATCACAAGAAGGTACGGTTATTGTTGATATTGTGGATGCTCTTGGTTGCGACTTTCAAACTATATTTGAAGTCAATCTGGAAGAGCTAGGTTACCCAGATTTTACATATGATTCTTTCACAAGTAACAATTGTAATATTTTTAGTGTTGATGACCCCATACAATTTACAAACCTAGCATCTGGGGATTATATTAGTGTTGATTGGAATTTTGGTGACGGATTTATTTCAATTGAGGAAAATCCTACCCATACGTATACTATCCCTGGCACCTATTATATTACCCAAACCGTTAACTATCCTTACGGATGTTCTTACGACATTATCAAAGAAATTGTAATTACAAAAGGCTATGAGATTATCTTGCCAAATGCTTTTACCCCCAACGATGATACAATTAATGATACGATACGCCCCGTATTTAATTGTATGGAGTTTGTTCAAATGAGTATCTACGACACATGGGGGGCGCTTATTTATTCTGAAAGTAGTGATGGAGATATCTATGGTTGGGACGGAACAATCAAAGGGAAACCTGCTGAAAACGGGAATTATATTTTAGTGGTTAAAGCCGAATCATGGAATGGAAAAGTGATCGATATTAACGGACCAATAACTCTTATAAAATAACAGATGAAAAGAATAATTATATTAATATTATTGGTAAGTCAAATCAAGGGGGTGGCTCAAGACCCGATTCACACCCAATTTTTTATGGTTCCCGAAACCTTAAGTTCGAGTTTTACTGGGGCTAAACAATCTACACGAGCGGGTATAATCCACCGGACTCAGTGGCCAGGATTAAACTTTAGCATAAATACTCAATTTGCGTTTGTAGATAACTGGTTCGAGGAAATAAACAGTGGTGTTGGGATTAGTGTTTTAAATCACAAAGAAACAACTACTCGCTATAATTTTACTCAAGTAAACTTAAATTATGCATATCAATTCCCAATATCTGAAGAATGGAATGTACGACCAAGTATTTCTGTCGGTTATGGAGCTAAAGACTTCGGTTTTCAAAATCTAGTTTTGGAAGATCAAATCAATATTTTTAGTGGTATAATAAATGTCAATAGTATCGATCCAATAAATCTTAACGAAACAATTAGATTTTTAGATTTTAGCGCTTCTGTTTTATTTAATTCAGATAACTCATGGGTAGGCTTTACTGTGAAGCATTTGAATAAGCCTAATATTTCAATGGAAATGGAAGGTCAAGACGATTTAGAAATGTTTATGTCCTTGCACAGTTCTCTTTATATCCCTTTTGGAGACTACAGAAGTGATAATAAATTATTTGTTTTGGCAAATGGTATGATGCAAGGTGCTTACAACCGATTCGATTTGGGGGCTAAATACGAAATGGATCGTTTTGCATTTGGACTTTTAGCTGCTACAAATCCAATAAAAACGGATCCAAACAGTCATTTTCTGACTTCCATCAATGCCTTTGTTGGTATGGATTGGGAGGGCTTCCGTTTTGGGTACTCCTATGATTTTAATGTTACCGAAATTGGGCGAACAGGTGGAGTTTACGAACTATCAGTGAGCTATGATTTCTTAAATAATGATAACTGTTTCGGTTGTCCTGACTATTAATTAAATAAATATTATTTTTATGCTCTAAAGCACTCCCATGCCCAAGCGTGTAAAAATTATTGAATGTCCTAGAGATGCCATGCAAGGTATAAAATCCTTTATTCCTACTGTGCACAAAGTTCAGTATATTCAATCCCTTTTGCGTGTAGGCTTTGATACTATAGATTTTGGTAGTTTTGTTTCACCTAAAGCGATACCGCAGATGCAAGACACCGCAGCTGTTCTTGCTCAATTAGATTTAAGTTTAACCACGAGTAAACTCCTTGCTATTGTCGCAAATGTTCGTGGGGCTAAGTCGGCAGCAGCGTTTAAAGAGATAGACTATTTAGGGTTTCCATTTTCGATTTCTGAAAATTTTCAAATGCGCAATACACATAAAACTATTACTCAGTCGGTAGAAGTCTTAAAAGAGATTTTAGACACTGCACATCAAAATAACAAAGAACTTGTAGTTTATTTGTCAATGGCTTTCGGAAATCCTTATGGTGACCCATGGAATGTTGATATAGTAGGGGAGTGGACTTATAAATTACAGAAAATGGGAGTTAAAATATTGTCTTTAAGTGACACAATTGGCTCATCCTCTAGATCAACAATATCATATTTATTTTCTCATCTTATCCCTGCTTATCCATCTGTGGAATTTGGAGCTCATTTACACACCCACCCATCAACATGGTATGACAAGGTAGATGCTGCTTACACAGCTGGTTGTTTGCGTTTTGATGGTGCAATTCAAGGCTTTGGAGGTTGTCCTATGGCTAAGGACGAATTGATTGGGAATATGCCTACAGAAAAACTAATTTCGTATTGTACAGCTCAAAAAGCAGAAAACAGCCTCGATGTGCTCGCCTATGAAAGCGCGCACAATGAGGCGTCTAAAATGTTTTCTAAATACTCCTAAAATTGAAATTCAATCCCTGTATAAATTCCGAAAGGGTGACCGGGTCTAAATCCAGCAGGAACTTTTGAAACAGCATATGTGTTGTCAAAAACATTAATCACCATTCCGGTTATGCTCAAGTTGTTTTTAATGTGGTATTTACCAGAGAAATCAACTATAAAATTAGAAGTGATACCATTGTCTGTGTTAATTGTCTCTGTTCCAGCAGATGTTCTAAAAGCCCCGTTTTGTCGCCCATTGAGGTGGAGTTCGAATTTGTTGTGCTCTAACGAGATGGAAGTATTGAATTGATGTTTTGCAATGTAAGGAAGTTCATCCCCAGATTCCACTTCCCCCCACAAGTCTTCATCACTTCCGAAATTATTTTGAAATGTTGCATCGGTTAATGTATAGCCAAATGTGAGCGGCATCGAAAAGTTTGAGTTTTTTTCCATCAAATCATAATTCAATAGAAGTTCAAGTCCTTTGACACTTACCTCACCTGCATTAAATTGATCTAATGAGCCTGTTCCGCCGCTAGCCGCTAAATCACTACCCAAAAGATTGCTGTAATCGTTGTAAAATGCAACAGCTTCTCCTCTAATTCCTCTATAGTTAAATCGTGTTCCTAATTCGTAATTAACACTTTCTTCTGTCTTTTGTCCCGATTGATTTCCTGGTGGTGAAAATCCTTTGTGGATGCCAGCAAAAATTGAGGTTAAATTATTTATCTTATAGTTTACTCCAATACCAGGAATGAATATCGCTACATTATTATCTCTCGTCGAAAAGTCATGACCGCTTCTATTTGGGTCGTCATTACCAAAGTTTTCTCTTTGAAGCTTAATATCTTCGTATCTGATACCCGGAGTGACTGTTAAATTTTTATATTTTAATTTATATAAAATCGAAGCTGCAAATGCTTTAGCGCTGCTAATTCGGTTTGCATCCGAGCCTCGTGCTGCAGCAGTGGTCAAATTCATCTGTTGATTGATTATATTGTATCCATCTTTCCATTGAAAACGATCTTCTTCATCATAATGGTAGCGAAGGCCTATTTCTAAATCGTGAAATACTTGTTCGCCATTCCAGTGAAAATCTAATTTCGTTTGAATTCCCTTAGATATATACGCTCTATTGTTAGCTTTTACTAATAATGCATCCGCTGTAGAATTTGATGTGCCTCTAATGATATCCATATAAGATGTATATGCAGTTGAATTGTTAACTATTGATGCAATTTTTACTTTATCTCCATCAACAACTACATCATTTAATTTATACCAATTTCTTGAAAAACCGTTGTAATATCCACTAGTCGTAATTTTCAAAAAGTTAGAAAAGTTCAATTCATGGGTTAATAAAAACTGCTGGTGTTTATTTGTCATTTTATCCTTTTGAGAGGCTGCATAACGAGCAAAAGGAGATTCATCAAAATCAGGCTCTGTTAGACCCAAGTAAGTTTCGTTTGAAACTTCATCTGAATATTGAAACTTAAAGGTCAGTGCTTGATTGTATTTAGCTATCTCTTTGCTTTTGATTTTAAATTTAGCAACTACATCATTTTTGTCAAATCCTGTATTTCGATTATTTAAAAGGTCTTTAAATCCTCTAGAGTTGTTTTTTAGGTATTCTAAAGAATATCCAAATTGTGATTTGGAATCGCCAATCCTGACATGTGTTTGGTGTGTATTGAAACTTCCGTAACTTGATTTAAGACTTCCTTTAAATGAATTTGGAATTTGATTACTTACCAAATTAATAGCCCCTCCGGTTGTAAATGGACCATACTGAATTTGACTACTTCCTTTTAATATTTCTACTGCTTGCATGCGCGCAATTGATGGAAAATAATATGCCGCAGGTGCACTGTAAGGAGCAGGAGCTATCAAAACACCATCTTCCATAATCGAAATTTTCGCACTTCTCTCTGGAGAAGTCCCTCGTAAACTAATATTTGGACGTAGTCCAAAACCATCTTCCTCGTAAATTGAAACACCTGGAACAGTTCTCAAAACACGATTAATATCAGTATATCCAAATTTTTCTAATTCTTGTGGAGAAAGGTAGTATGAAGAACCAGATCTGTTTTCAGCCTCATATTTACTCCCAAAAATCACTTTTGTGCTTATAAAGACTTGATCTAATTCCTGAATTGAATCATTTGATTCTGTTTTGGTTTGTTGAGCATTTATATTTACTATACACATTATGGTTAGTAGTAATATGCCGTAT
>JAQCJC010000011.1 GCA_027593245.1 Bacteroidota bacterium
GATGTCTGTTGTAGGCAAGGGATTAGAGTCCCCCTCACAAATAGGATCAATTGGGTCAAAAGTTGTTGTATTTTGTAGTGCAACTGTTATTTCGACACTTTCTGTGGTAGCTTCGCCACATTCGTCTTCTATAATTACAGTATATGTAGTTGTAGTGTTAGGCGAAAGAGTTGGATTTGGAATATTTACATTACTTACCCCTGTACTAGGACTCCAAGTATAAGTGTTTCCACTGGGAATTTCGGCATCAACTTGAGCTGACTCACCGTTGCAAATTGTCTGTGGTTGCAGCACTAGATTATCGACAAAAGAGATGCTATTAAAACATACTTGGTGAAGATTAGAACTTCCCCCAGTGGAACCTACAAAACCAAAAAACACCGTGCTGTCTCCTCCAAAAATAGTTCCTTTTATATCTTGATTTAATGTTAATCGCAATTCACAATCAAAAAACACTTCAAAAGTCTGTGTTGCTGCAGCCCAAATAATTTTTACATTATGGTCCAAACCATCCTCCATATTGTTGCTTGTGCTTGTTGGTGGCACAGGGCCTACTAAATTGTTTGGGCTGGAATGGGATGCATTACCATTAATCATAATCGATAAATGATCATAAAAAGGGTCATTTCGATCGGAGTTTTGCCACGTATCAAATTCAACAATTAATGAATTTGGGATACCTTCGTAACCAACGCCTCCACCAGACACTCCTACATCTGGAGTAGAGGTAGTTTTAAATACTAGAGCCATTCCATCGGCTCCATTACCATCGTTATTTCCGAAATTATTTTTATAATAAATGGTAAAATCTTCATCGAAATCAATAGGGTTGTCATACCATACTCCTCCACTTTGCCATAATACATTCTCAGTTATTACATAGCAGTTATTTCCAATAGATTGTGCATCTCCAATGGTTACAGCATTAAGTTGAGTATACCCCTTTGTTGTCAAAAACAAAAGGAAGATAACGGCAAACCAATTTTGAGGAATATTTTTCAAAGAAAAGTTGTTATAAATTGATTGTAAATTTAGCTAAATTATTTTGACCCTAATTTATAACATGCAAACGGATCTTTATTATAAAAAAAACAATACATTTACTATACAGCCCTTAAAATAAACCAAGAGGAAGTTGTTTTTATTAAATTTTGCAGTAAAATTCCTATTTAATTAGCAATTTTTCAGCCAATTTTTCATAGAAACATGATCTTCGATTAGAGTTTTTAAATTTTTTACAGCTACACGTTCTTGTTTCATACTATCTCTGTAGCGTACTGTTACGGTATTGTCTTCAATAGTTTGATGGTCTATCGTGATGCAAAAAGGAGTTCCAATGGCATCTTGTCTGCGGTAGCGTCGACCCACTGCGTCTTTTTCGTCATAAGCAACATTGAATTCCCATTGTAATTCTTGTAAAATCTCTTTAGCTATTTCTGGGAGTCCATCTTTTTTCACAAGTGGTAAAATCGCCGCTTTAGTTGGAGCCAATACTGCCGGCAATTTTAGAACTATTCGTGTGGAATTGTTTTCTAATACTTCATTTTTTAGGCTGTTGGAAAATACGGCCAAAAACATACGATCCAAACCAATAGAGGTTTCTAACACATAAGGAACATAGTTTTTGTTTTCTTCTGGATCAAAAAATTGAAGTTTTTTTCCTGCGTATTTTTCGTGTTGGCTTAGGTCGAAATCTGTTCTGGAATGTATGCCTTCAAGTTCTTTAAAGCCAAAAGGGAATCTAAACTCGATATCGGCTGCAGCATCGGCATAATGCGCCAATTTTTCATGGTCATGAAAACGGTAATTTTCTTTACCCATCCCTAATGACAGGTGCCAATTTAGACGTTTTTCTTTCCAATGTTCGTACCATTTTCCTTGCGTTCCAGGTTTGATGAAAAATTGCATTTCCATTTGTTCAAATTCACGCATTCTAAATATAAATTGACGCGCAACAATTTCGTTTCTGAATGCTTTTCCTGTCTGGGCTATACCAAAAGGAATTTTCATTCGGCCTGTTTTTTGAACATTTAAGAAGTTGACAAAAATTCCTTGTGCGGTTTCTGGTCGTAAATACAAATCCATTGCACTATCTACCGAAGCGCCTAGTTTTGTACCAAACATTAGATTGAATTGCTTAACGTCTGTCCAATTCCTGCTACCGCTCACAGGGTCAGCAATTTCGAGTTCTTCTATAAGGGCTTTGACATCTGCGAGGTCTTCATTTTCAAGAGATCTAGCCATACGCTTTAGGATGGTTTCTATTTTGTCTTTGTAGGCTAGTACGCGTTGGTTGGTACTCAAAAATTCGTTTTCATTGAAAGCATCTCCAAAGCGTTTTTTAGCTTTTTTAACTTCTTTTTCAATTTTTTGTTCAATCTTAGCACAATAATCTTCAACAAGAACATCAGCTCTATAGCGCTTTTTTGAATCCTTATTGTCTATCAAGGGATCATTAAAAGCATCAACGTGTCCTGAAGCTTTCCATGTTGTGGGGTGCATAAAGATTGAAGCATCTAAGCCAACAATATTAGTATTCATTTGCACCATGGCTTTCCACCAGTATTCGCGTATATTATTCTTTAATTCTGCACCGTTTTGGCCGTAGTCGTACACAGCGCTTAGCCCGTCGTAGATTTCGCTGCTTTGAAATACAAACCCGTATTCTTTAGCATGAGAAATAACGTTTTTAAAATGATCTCCTAGGTTATTCATTCCACAAAAATAGAAAACCCCCACAAATTAAATAGCGAGAAATTAAAAAATATAAGTTTATTGTTAAATTTATAATCCCTTATCTCCATAGGTTTAATGAATTATATAGTCGATTTGTTTTTTCCGCCTCAATGTCAAGCGTGTTCATCTGTCTTGCGCGACCATGAACTTGAAATTTGCGTGGATTGTCGTCATCACCTACCCCTTACCAATTATCATTTTCAGAAAGATCAGCCTTTAGCCCGTCTTTTTTTTGGCCGTATTCACTTTGAAGCGGCTACTTCTTTGTTTTATTTTGAAAAAAATAGTCGCGTCCAATCCTTACTTCATAAACTCAAGTACAAACGTCAAAAATCTATAGGCACAACTTTGGGCACTTGGCTAGCTCTTGAAATGAAGGATTCTAATCGATTTCATTCTATTGACTTAGTTGTTTCTGTTCCCCTACATAAAAAAAGATTAAAAGAAAGAGGATACAATCAAGTTTCGCCTTTTGCTAAGGCAATTGCAAATGTATTTGATGTTCCTTATGAAGATTCTGTATTGATTAAGACTAAACATGTAAAAACTCAAGTTTTTCAAACTAAGGCCGAGCGCTGGAAGTCTGTCAAACATTCATTTGAGATTAATAATAAAACACTAGTCATTGGAAAACATGTATTGCTCGTTGATGACTTAATTACTACGGGTTCAACTATTGAAGCTTGTGCTGTAGTATTGATGAATGCGGAGGCGAAACAGTTGAGTTTAGCCACTATCGCAATAGCTTCTTCTATGTTTCGCTAAAATTAAAATAAGTTGTTTCTTTGTATTGCTCAAAAAACAGATATGTCAAAGACCTTTTCAAATATTTTATTTTTTATTGCTATTAGTTTGGTTTTTTTTCGCTGTGCCAACCGAGGAACTGCTAGTGGAGGAGAGCGAGACGAAACGCCACCTGCAATAATAAAAGAGGAGCCTGCCAATTTTTCAATAAATTTTGATTCTGATGAAATCAGAATTTATTTTGATGAATACATTAAATTTAAAAATATTCAAAAACAACTCATTGTGTCTCCGCCAATGAATCCGGAGCCTGTACTGACTCCTATCAGTACAGCAAGCAAATATATTTCCATCAAGATTTTGGATACCTTACAGCCCAATACAACCTACGCTTTTAATTTTGGGCAAAGTATTGAAGACAATAACGAAGGGAATCCATACCCTTTTTACAGGTATGTTTTTTCTACTGGTCCAGTTATAGATTCTCTTTCAGTCAAAGGGCTAGTTACAGAAGCCTTTGAGTACGAGACACCAGAATTTGTATCGGTTTTGTTGCACGAGGTCGATAGCACCTATACCGATTCCATAGTCTTTAAGAAGAAACCAAAATATATTTCTGTTACGGATAGTCTATCACAATTTTCTATAGAAAACATAAAAGCAGGAACCTATTTGTTGACCGCATTAAAAGAAGAGAACACTAATTATATTTATCAGCCAAAAGATGATAAATTTGGTTTCAGGAGTCAGTTTATCACTGTACCCTCTGACACAGCCTATGTGCTAAGGTTGTTTAATCAAGATCCAGAATTTAAATTTTCTAGAGCTCGCCAATTGGCTGAGAATAGAATAGGCTTTGCTTATGAAGGTAGCCCAGATAGTCTAAGCGTAAATATTTTGTCTGAAGTTCCAGAAGAATTCGGCTCTATTACAACAAAAGCTTTTGAAACAGATACTTTAAATTATTGGATGCGTCCAAAGTTTGATTCGGATTCTTTACTTTTTCAAGTGTCTTACCTTTCTCAAAAAGACACAGTTTCTGTGCGCATGAAAACAATGGATAAAGATTCATTGATTATTAACTCGGTCAATACTTCACTGAAACCAGACACAGCTTTTCAGTTACGATCCACGATTCCACTATTGTCTGTAGATAACAGCAAAGCATCCATAATAGACAAAGATTCATTGGCTGTAAAAGGGCAGCTATCTATAGATGAATTACGTCCAACTTTGGCAAATTTTAAATTTGATTTAAAGGAAAATAACACTTACGATGTACTATTCTTGCCAGGGGCATTTATAGATTTTTACGGAGCTAAAAATGACACATTACGTTTGAATGCAAGAACAAAGCTTTTGACGGATTATGGCAACATAAGAGTTGTTCTTCGCAATGCAAAGTACCCAATCATTGTTCAATTTGTAACCAGCAATGGGGAAGTAAAAGAAGAACAAATTGTTAAAGGTCCAGGCCCAATTGATTTTAAGAACATTGATCCTGGAATCTATTTTCTTAGAGCTATTTTCGACACCAATGAGAATGGTAAATACGATTCCGGAAATTTTCTCAAAAAAATCCAACCCGAACGAGTAAGCTATGCAGAAGAGCCTGTGGAAGTCCGTGCAAACTGGGAAGAAATTACAGAATTTATTTTGGAGGATTAACCCTTTAAGCTGGCTTTGACCAATTCGCGATTCATGCGCGCAATATTTTCTAACGATATTCCCTTAGGGCATTCCACTTCGCAAGCTCCTGTATTGGTGCAATTTCCAAAGCCTTCCAAATCCATTTGTGCTACCATATTTTGGACGCGATCGGCGGCTTCTACTTGACCCTGAGGAAGCAAAGCATATTGAGAAACTTTTGCACCAACAAACAGCATCGCTGAAGAGTTTTTGCACGAAGCAACACAAGCACCACACCCAATGCAGGTAGCAGCATCCATGGCTTCATCGGCTGCGTGTTTTGAAATTGGGATGGCATTACCGTCTTGAGTATTTCCAGATGTATTAATTGAAATAAATCCTCCTGCTTGTTGAATACGGTCAAAAGCTGAACGGTCAACTACTAAATCTTTTACAACCGGGAAAGCATTTGCTCTAAAAGGTTCAATGAAAATTGTATCACCGTCTTTGAATTTACGCATGTGCAACTGACAAGTCGTTACTCTGCGGTCTGGACCATGCGCCTCACCATTGATGTATAATGAACAAGACCCACAAATCCCTTCACGACAGTCGTGATCGAACGCTACAGGTTCCTCACCAGCAGGAATGAGTTGACTATTTAGAACATCGAGCATTTCTAAAAAAGAAATGTCTGGCGAAATATCACTTATTGGGTATTCAACAATTTCACCTTTTGAATTGGCGTTTTTTTGGCGCCATATTTTTAATGTTAAATTCATAGCAACTTCTATTTGTATGAGCGTTCTTTAACTTCTATATTTTCGTATTCTAATGTTTCTTTATGGAGTATCGCGTCTTTTGGTGCGCCTTTGTACTCCCAGGCAGAGACAAATTGAAATTCTTTTCTTCGTTGTGCTTCACCATCTTTAGTTTGGTGTTCCTCGCGAAAGTGACCCCCTGCCGATTCTTCTCTGACTAAAGCATCTTTGGCGAAGAGTTCGCCGAGCTCTAGGAAATCAGCTACGCGTCCAGCTTTGGCTAATTCTTCATTGAATTCATTAGCCTCTCCTGGAACAAGTACCTCTTTGTAAAATTCCTCGCGTAATGCAGAAATTTCTTCAATGGCTTCTTTAAGCTCTTTTTCATTTCTTGCCATTCCACATTTATTCCACATAATTTTTCCTAGGCGTTTGTGGAAATAATCTACAGGTTTTGTGCCTTTGTTATTGATAAAGCTGTCAATTTGTTTGCGTACATTTTCTTCAGCTTCTTCAAATTCTTTACTGTCTGTAGTTATAGGTCCTGTTCTAATATCATCAGACAAATAATCACCAATGGTGTAGGGCAGCACAAAATAACCATCAGCAAGACCTTGCATCAATGCAGAGGCCCCAAGTCTATTTGCACCATGGTCCGAGAAATTGGCTTCTCCAACAGCATAAAGACCTGGCACTGTGGTTTGAAGGTTATAATCTACCCATATGCCTCCCATGGTGTAATGCACCGCTGGATAAATCATCATAGGCGTTTCGTAAGGATTTTCGTCTACAATTTTTTCGTACATCTGAAATAAGTTACCATACTTACTTTTTACAACTTCCTTACCTAATTTATTGACTAAACTTTCATCATTTTCGTCTAGGCCTTTGACATGAGCTTGTTCTTTCCCATACCTTATGATAGCCGATGCAAAATCAAGAAACACAGCCTCTCCTGTAGCGTTAACGCCAAAGCCTGCATCGCAACGTTCTTTAGCTGCTCTGGACGCAACATCTCTTGGTACCAAATTTCCAAAAGCAGGATAACGGCGTTCTAAGAAATAATCGCGATCCTCTTCTGCAATTGCTGTGGGTTTTAATGTTTTGTTTTGTACAGCCTTAGCGTCTTCTAGTTTTTTAGGGACCCAAATACGGCCGTCATTCCGTAGTGACTCGGACATGAGTGTCAATTTGGATTGATGATCTCCAGAAACAGGAATGCAAGTTGGGTGGATTTGAGTGTAACATGGATTTGCAAAGTATGCACCTCTTTTGTGTGCCTTCCAAGCAGCGGTAACATTACTCCCCATCGCATTGGTAGAAAGGTAAAAGACATTGCCATACCCTCCACTTCCAAGAACTACGGCATGTGCGGAGTGACGTTCTATTTCTCCAGTAATAAGGTTTCTAGTGATGATTCCACGCGCTTTCCCATCAACAATTACAACATCCAACATTTCGTGGCGGTTGTACATTTTTATTTTTCCTCGTCCAATTTGTCGGTTCATCGCAGAATAGGCACCCAGCAATAGCTGCTGCCCTGTTTGTCCTTTGGCGTAAAAAGTTCGCGAGACTAGAACTCCACCAAAAGAGCGGTTGTCTAGAAGCCCTCCATAATCTCTGGCAAAAGGGACTCCTTGAGCCACACACTGGTCGATGATATTTGTGGATACTTCTGCCAGTCTGTAAACGTTGGCTTCACGCGAGCGATAATCGCCGCCTTTTACTGTATCGTAAAATAAGCGGTATGTTGAGTCTCCATCTCCTTGATAATTTTTTGCAGCATTGATGCCTCCTTGCGCTGCTATGGAATGCGCACGCCTTGGCGAATCTTGAAAGCAAAAGGCTTTAACATTATAGCCCAATTCAGCCAATGTAGCAGCGGCTGAACCTCCTGCCAAACCAGTCCCAACAACAATAACATCAATAGATCGTTTGTTGGCTGGATTGACAAGGTCAATTTTATTTTTATGGTTGGTCCACTTATCTGCCAATGGGCCTTGTGGAATTTTAGAATCTAAAGCCATAAGGGTATAGTTTTAGTGCGAATTATTAAAAAAGTGGAACAAAGCAATTACTATAAAGCCAAGAGGAATGAGTACCGCATATGCTTTTCCGAATCCTTTCAGCGCTTGAGTGTATTTGTTGTTTGCCCCAACAGATTGAAAGGCTGAGCTGAATCCATGCAAAAGGTGAAGTGACAAAAACACAAAACCAGCACAATATAAAAGCACTCGCCAAAGTGGAATAAACTTGTGTTGTAGTTCTACAAAATAGCGGTAGTCGCTGCCATCGGCTAAAAGACCAGAAGAATCTCCCAACACATATTTTGTGTTGATTTCTGGAATCCAAAAATCTATAAAATGAATCACGAGGAAAATTAGAATAAACCCTCCGCTATAGATCATGTTACGGCTCATCCAAGTTGAATTGGCATTTCCGTTGTTTACGGCATAACTAACATTTCGCGAAGCTTTATTTTTAAATTCTAAAACAAACCCCATCACAAAATGAAAAATAACGCCGAATATTAGGACCGGCTGTAATACAAATTGTACCAAAGGGTTGTTACCCATAAAATGTGAAGCTTCGTTAAAGAGATCTGGGTTAAAAACAGATAAAATATTAATTGCGAAGTGTTGTAAAATAAACACCATAAGGAAAAAAGCTGAAAGCGCCATGGCTATTTTTCGCCCAATTGAAGACTTTAAAAATCCACTCATCTGATTAAAAATTTTATAACTAAGCAAAGGTACTACACGAAGCGGTTTTAGACAATAAGATTTGCTATATTTTTTTTATTAAGAATTGGTTTAAATAGACTTGTATTTTCTTTTTTTTCTAAATGCTTAAAATCTTCGTAGATTTATATGAAAATATTTAAATTTGAAAAAACAATTGTCTATGAAATACCTGCAAATCGACGCTCAATTATTTATTAAGAACAGGAAGAAATTTGCTGCTAAAATGGCCCCCAATTCTATAGCGGTTTTTAATTCTAACGATGTTTTTTCAACTGGGGCTGACAGTACACTTCCTTTTCAGCAACACCGTAATATTTTTTATTTGAGTGGAGTCGATCAAGAGGAGAGTATTCTTGTATTGTGTCCTAGTGCAGCAAATAAAGCCCATCGAGAGATTTTATTTTTAAAAGAAACCAATGATCATATTGCCATTTGGGAGGGTGCAAAGCTCAACAAAAAACAAGCTACAGAGACCTCTGGCGTACAATCGATTTATTGGTTGGATGAATTTGATGGTATTTTCGAACAACTTATGGCTGAGGTTAAAACTTTGTATTTTAATAATAATAACCACTATCGTCAAGCAGTGGAAATGGAGACTCGAGAGGATCGCTTCATTAAGCGAACAAAGGAAAAATTTCCAAACCACAAAGTGGACCTCAGTTTTCCAATAATTGAGGCTCTTCGCGGGGTAAAGGAACTTGAAGAAATTGAATTGATTCAAAAGGCCTGTAACATTACTGAAAAGGGCTTTAGAAGGGTACTCGGGTTTATTAAACCCGGCGTTATGGAGTTTGAAATTGAAGCCGAATATGCGCATGAATTTCTTAAAAACAGATCGAAGGGGTTTGCGTACACTCCTATTATTGGGTCAGGGTTTAATGCTTGTGTTTTACATTATATTCAAAATAATCAGCAGTGTATGGCTGGGGATATGTTGCTTATGGATGTAGGTGCAGAATATGCAAATTATTCTAGTGATATGACGCGAACTATACCGGTTAGTGGTCATTTTACGGCACGTCAAAAAGCAGTTTATCAAGCAGTTTTAAATGTGAAAAACGAAGCCACAAAAATGCTTGTGCCTGGGACGATATGGGAAGAATACCATAGAGAAGTTGGTAAAATCATGACCTCTGAGCTTTTGGGCTTAGGGCTTATCGATAAATCTGATGTTCAAAATGAAGACCCAAAATGGCCTGCTTACAAAAAATATTTTATGCACGGCACTTCGCATCATTTAGGTTTGGATACGCATGATTTTGGTGCACTAAAAACACCAATGGTTCCCAATATGGTATTCACGGTAGAGCCAGGCATATATATTCAGAAAGAAAGCATGGGTATTAGATTAGAAGACGATGTGGTGATTCAGTCTAATGGTGCTCCAATCAATTTAATGAAAAATATACCGATTGAAATAGAAGAAATTGAAACGCTAATGAATACCTAATTGCTGGCTTTACTTTAACCGTTAAAAACAGTTATTTTGTAATGATCACGTCTTGTGCAGAATAACTATCGCTTACCGACTTGACAGTTGAAACTAGGTCTTCGGTGCTTATTTTTTTTGTATCAAACTCAACAGTGGCTAATTCCATTTCGAAATCCACTTTAGCCTTGAACATGCCATCCATTTTGGCTAATTTTTTTTCAATAGCTTTCGCACAACCTATTTCACAAGTCATCCCTTTTATAGTAAATTTTGCTTCGGTAAAATTTTCTGAATCATTAGCATTTTTCATCTGCTTTTGGTCAACCCTCACGGCTTCAGTTTTGCCATTTTCTACTGTTTTTGTAATAACCTGAGTTTTATTTTTACAGGCATACACAAAACAGATTAATAACAATAGTGTCAAAATTGAGTTTAGCGTTTTCATGATTTTAATTTTAAGAGGGTATAAAGTTATTATTTTTTTAACTCTTTTTTGATATAAATTAATCTAATTTGCGGCTTTAAAAAAATTAATGCCCAATCAAAATCTAAAAAAATGGAGTCTTCTGATCGTCTTATCGCTGATTTGGGGAAGTTCCTTCATTCTTATCAAAAAGGGTTTAGTTGGACTTAGTCCCTTGCAATTGGGAGGTTTTAGAATTGTGATCTCTGCCTTGTTCATTTTTATTTCTGGTTATAATTCATTGAAAAACATAACAAAAAAAGAGTGGAAATGGCTTGCTCTTTCGGGATTCCTAGGCACCTTTTTTCCGTCTTTTTTATTTGCATTTGCTGAGACAGAGGTGGACAGTACTATAGCTTCGATATTAAATTCTTTGGTGCCTTTGAACACGATTATTATTGGTCTTGTCTTATTTAATGTTAAATCCAATCGCGTGCAGACCTTTGGAGTTCTGCTAGGATTTTTAGGTGCAGTTTTACTCATTCTTGAAGGGGCCGAACTCAATCCGCGACAAAATTATTGGTTTGCTGGTTTAATTATTTTGGCAACATTAATGTATGCCGCTAATGTAAATATCATAAAAAAGCATTTACAAGATGTCCGTCCACTGTCCATAGCAACAGCCAATTTTGTTGTCATTCTTTTTCCTGCAACACTTGTGCTTTTATTTTCTGAAGGGTTAAGCGCTTCAGCACTGGGGAATGACACTTTTTTACCTGCGCTTGGCTGCGTGGTTTTACTGTCTCTTTTTGGCACTGCCATGGCCAAAGTGATGTTCAATAGATTAATTCAGATTTCGACGCCAGTTTTCGCCTCTTCGGTAACCTATTTGATGCCTATTGTCGCTCTTTTTTGGGGTGTATTTGACGGAGAAGTATTTGATCTGTTTCAGGGTTTTGCAGCGCTGTTGATTTTGGGTGGAATTTATTTAGCGAATAAAAAATCATAAAAAAAAGACCGCACATGGCGGTCTTTTTTTAATATAATGTAAGATAACATTTTATTTAAAATCTTCTTCAGTAACTCCAGAGTTTACTAAAACTTCACTAGCGTTAATGTTGATGACTTGTGGTCCTGTAGAGATTTTTCGTCCAAAAGGAATCAACACCCCATTGACTGCTCTATAATCTGAAATATCTTCGATAGAAGTTATTGTTTGTCCTTGAGCTTCTTCTGTTTTTTCTTCTCTTATGAGTAGCCCAGATGTGGCATCGTAGTAACGAAAGGATTCTTTGTTTCCATTAACTTTGATTTTGTATACATCTGTACTGTCCAAATCACTTAAGCTTACCAATTCAATGTCTTCGGCAGTGTAGTGCGCCTCAGGGAACAATCCTTTTTGGCTGGCTTGTTCTGCATTATCTTCATCACTCATTGGCTGTTTCATGCCTTGCTGTTCAGCATATCCTGAAGTACCATCAAATTTTTGTTTCATGATGGTACCCATGCCAGCGATACTCATTTCCATAGACGATTTGTTTGGTGCCATAGTTTTGATTACAGCTGTTGGCTTAAAAGGTGCTCCTTCAATAGTTACATCTGCATTGAAAAGTAATGTACTAACGGCTTCAATAGCATCAGTCCCACCAATCGCTTGGATGTAGTTGTTCATAATTGTCAAGGCAGTCACACCATCGGGAATTGGCTTCGAAAACTCTGGCTTGTCTACTGGATTGGCATATTTGTCAAAATAGTTGATAGGAATGTTTAGTTTTTCAAGATTTGAAACCACTTCGCTTCCTTTTCCAACAATTATAAAACGTGCATTGTCTGCCGTAAAATATTTGTTGGCAACACGCTGTACATCTTCAATCGTTACAGCATTTATTTTTTCCAGATATGTAGCATAGAAGTCTTCTGGTAATTCATTGATTTTTGTATTTACAGCATAGCGTGCAATGGTGCTTGGGCGTTCTAAAGCCAGCACGAAATCACCAACATATTTTGCTTTGGCATTCGCTAATGCAGAAGCTTCAACGGTTTCTGATTGGAATCGTTTAATTTCTTTGATGGTTTCGACCATTGCACTGTCAGTTACGGCGTTTCGAACGGCGGCACCAGCTGAAAATCTAGAAATATACTTGTCGGTTCCAACAGAAGATCGCGCTCCATACGTCCATCCGTTTGCTTCGCGCAAATTCATGTTTAAGTAGCTATTAAAACCACCTCCAAAAATTTTGTTCGCAATAAGGACCGCATGATAATCAGGATCGCTCATTTTCAGTTTTACATTGCTAGTGATAGAGATGTTCGACTGTACTGCGTTGGGCATATCTATGAAGTTAATTTCCAAAGCGCTTACATTTTCCTTGGCTTGAGGGACATTAGAATTGATTTCTACTGTTTTTTTCCATTTACCAAAGTATTTTTTGATGCGCTTGTACACCTCTTTAGTATTGACGTCGCCAATAACAACTAGGTAGGCGTCGTTTGGTCCAAAATACTTCTTATAGTACAATTGGACGTCATCAAAACTGACACTGTTTACGGTCTCCTCTGTAACAAATTCACCATAAGGGTGTTCAGCTCCATAAGATAGTGCTCTTCCAACACGATCTGCAACGGCATCAACACTTTTTGCTTCAGACTTCAACCCTTCTAAGAGTTTATCTTTTTCTTTGCCAAATTCTTCCTCTGTCAAAAGCGGATTCATTGCAGCATCTGCTAATAATTGTAAAATTCGATCACTGTATTTCGTGAGTGAACTTGCGAAACCACCACTGAACCCAAAGCTTAAGCGAGCACCCAAGAAATCAACTTCTTCGTTGAAGTCGTCTTTTGAAATGTTTGTGGTTCCATTTCCTAGCATAGATCCCAACAAGGAGGTTACTCCGGCTTTATCGCCTTCAATGATTGGTTCTCTGTCTATAGTTAGGTTGTAAGATACACGTGGAAGTTTGTGGTTTTCAACAATTAATATTTTGAGTCCATTTTTGAGCTCGTACTCTGTTGGCTTTTCCAGCGAAATTTTTGGTGCTGGACCTGGTTTAGGTTGCTGACTACGATCTATTTGTGCTGTAAGACTTACTGTCACAAATAAAAAGGCCAAAATTGTATAAAATTTAGTTTTCATAGGAATGTCTTTTTTTGAATTATTCTTGTGCAGACTCTGGTAAATACTCCAAAAGCAGACGTTGATCTGCGTTTAAATATTTATTGGCAACTGCTTTTATTTCTTCGCGCGTTATGGATCTGTATATATCAATTTGATTGTTGATGAGGTTGGTGTCTCCATACAACATGTGGTAACGAGCTAAAGAATTGGCTATGCCCTCAACACTCGAGTTTGAACTTACAAAGTCATTTTCAAATTTATTTTGAATTTTTTGGTAATCGCGTTCAGAAATAAGCTCAGATTTTAATTTTTCAATTTCTTCGTCCATTTCTTCAACCAAAGTATCTAGAGAAGTATCGCCTAGTGGTAATCCAAAAAGGATGTATATTCCGTAGTCTTCCTGACTCAAGTTGATGGCTCCTGCTTGGAGTGCAATTTTCTTATCGTCCACAAGTTTTTTGTAGAGCTTAGAGGTCTTTCCATCACTTAAGTAAGTTGAAACCATATCCAAAACGTACGAGTCTCTATCCTTAAAGGATGAGGTTCTGTAAGCGGCCATGATGGCTGGTATTTGAATGTTTGCATCATAAGCTTTTGCACGGATTGTTTCTGTAATAGGGTCTTCTTTTGGAAAATCTCTTACAATATCTTCTCCGCGCGGAATTGGGCCAAAATAATCTTCAATCATTTTTTTAACTGCAGGCACATCTATATCACCAGCAATAACTAAAGTTGCATTGTTAGGGACATAGTATTTTTTATTAAATGCTTGGAATTCTTCTAGGGTTGCCGCATCCAAGTGCTCCATTTTTCCAATGGTTGTTCCTTTGTAAGGATGCTTTTTGAACATGTGTAATTTTACATTTTCCAAAAACTTTCCGTATGGGCTATTGTCCACTCTTAGACGTTTTTCTTCTTTCACAACTTCATTTTGCGTATCTACTCCATCTTGATTGATGACTGGATGTAACAATCGTTCAGACTCCATCCAAAGGCCGAGCTCTACATTATTTGAAGGAAAGACTTCATAATAATATGTTCGATCATCTGTGGTGTTTGCATTATTGCTTCCACCATTAGAGGTCACAATGGTAAACCATTCTCCTTTAGGGATGTTTACAGTTCCTTCAAAAAGAAGATGCTCGAAAAAGTGTGCAAATCCAGTTCGCTCAGGGTTTTCATCTTTTGCGCCAACATGGTACATAACCGAGGTAGTTACTACTGGAGCAGTATTGTCTTGATGAAGAATAACGTGCATGCCGTTATCTAAATCGTATTCCTCAAACTTTACTTCTTGAGCCGAAACAGCAAAAACCGAACCCAGCAAACAAGAAAAAACAAATAGATAAGTTTTCATTTGAATGATTTTATTTAAAATTAATTATTATTAAGACGCTCATAAAGCTATTTTGTTACAGCGTGGTTCCAAATATATATAATTTAATGAATTTTTAAATGTTTTGAAGCGTTAAAAGTAAGCGGATAAATAGTTTGTAAATTGATTTTTAAAAATTATATTTGCACCCGCCTTCTTAGGATAAGAATAGGAAGGTATTAAATTAATTAATAAAAAAAACGTAACGCTATGTACGCAATTGTAGAAATAGCAGGGCAACAATTTAAAGTTGAAAAAGACCAAAAAGTCTTTGTCCACCGTTTGCAAACAGAAGAAGGAAAAAAGGTCGCTTTTGACAATGTACTTCTTTTGGCTGACGGCGACAAGGTCACAGTAGGCGCCCCCGCTATAGACGGTGCTCAAGTAGGAGCTAAAGTCTTAAAGCACCTGAAAGGTGATAAAGTAGTCGTATTCAAAAAGAAACGACGTAAGGGATATAGAGTGAAGAATGGTCATCGCCAAGCTCTAACAGAGATCCAAATTGATAATATTACAGCAACAGGCGCTAAGAAAGCTGCACCTGCTAAAAAAGCACAAAAACCAGCTGCCAAAGTTGAAGCGCCAACGCCCAAGGCCAAAAAAGCTGCTCCAAAAGCAGAAGCTCCAGTGCAAGATTTTAGCAAAATGACAGTTGCACAACTTAAAGAACTAGCGAAAGCGAAAGGGATAACAGGAATTTCTGCCATGAAAAAAGCAGATTTAATCTCAGCCCTTAGCTAAATTATAATCATTTAAATCGAAATAAAATGGCACACAAAAAAGGAGTCGGAAGTTCGAAAAACGGTAGAGAATCAGAATCGAAACGCTTAGGCGTCAAAATTTTTGGTGGGCAAGCTGCTGTTGCAGGTAACATCATTGTTAGACAAAGAGGTACTGCACATAACCCAGGTGAAAATGTTTACGCTGGAAAAGACCACACTTTACACGCTAAAATTGATGGCGTTGTTAAGTTTGAGAAAAAGAAGAACAACAAATCTTATGTTTCTGTTGTTCCTTTTGAGGCATAGTTCTCAATAAACCTTATACAAAAAGCTCCGCATTGCGGAGCTTTTTTTTGGCCTAATGTAGCTTATATAATAGTTTTTCATAGGCCAAGCGCTTGACTCTATTTTCTAGATAAATAATTCCACAATAAGCATAACCCATATTTTTGAGTAGTTCTTGCATTCCTAAATTCTCTTCGTGTGTGTCGATGCGCATGGAAGGAATTTTATGTTCACAAAGCATCTGCTCACATTGCTTGAAAATGAACTTAGCGAATCCTTTTCCCCTGTGGTTTTTTGCAACTGCCATTCGGTGAATCACACCGTATATTGTTTGATCTGGATCAGACCAGTTGCCTTCTATTTTTGAATAAGTCGGCTCATTTCTAGTAGAAAACATGGCGGTTGCAATAGGCGATTGATCGTGGGATTTCAGCAGGTAGCTTTCATTGTTATCTATATCATTGCTAATGATAGATTCATTCGGATATCCATTTTGCCATTGATCAATGTTTTGGTTTGCCAACAGCTCCTGCGCATCTTTGATGATGTCCATAATCCCCTTCAAATCTTTCTTTTTTGCTCGTAAAAGGTTCATTTTTTATAGCTAATAATTAATCGATTTGCAAAAAAAAAGCCAAAGAATAACTTTGACTTTATGATAAATGCTTAGCTTAATAGCGGTAATACTCTGGTTTAAAAGGACCTTCTTGCTTTACCCCAATATAGCTGGCTTGATCTTTTCGGAGTTCTGTAAGCTCTACGCCAATTTTTTCTAAATGTAATTTGGCTACTTTCTCATCCAAATGTTTAGGCAACATATATACTTTGTTTTCGTAAGCATCTTTGTTGTTCCACAATTCTATTTGTGCTAAGACCTGATTTGTAAAGGAGTTGCTCATTACAAAGCTTGGGTGTCCTGTCGCACATCCAAGATTCACCAATCGGCCTTCGGCCAAAATAATAATATCATTACCATTGACTGTGTACTTATCTACTTGTGCTTTGATTTCTTCTTTGGTATATCCAAAATTTTCATTGAGCCAAGCCATATCAATTTCATTATCAAAGTGTCCAATGTTGCAAACAATGGTTTTGTCTTTCATGGCTTCAAAATGCTGACTTTGTACGATGTCTTTATTTCCAGTAGCAGTCACAACAACATCAGCTACAGGTAGAACAGTTTCTAGTTTTTTAACTTCGAAGCCATCCATAGCTGCCTGAAGTGCGCATATTGGATCAATTTCTGTAATGGTCACGATGCTTCCTGCACCTCTAAAGGAGGCTGCAGTACCTTTCCCTACATCACCATAACCACATACAACAACACGTTTTCCAGCTAGCATGGTGTCGGTAGCTCTGCGTAGAGCATCAACGGCACTTTCTTTACATCCGTATTTATTATCAAATTTACTTTTTGTTACCGAATCATTCACATTTATTGCTGGTATGGCTAATGTTCCGTTGTTCATACGTTCGTACAAGCGGTGAACCCCAGTTGTTGTTTCTTCACTTAGCCCATTGATTCCACTAGTAAGTTCTGGATAATGATCAAAAACAAGATTCGTAAGATCTCCTCCATCATCCAAAATCATGTTCAGTGGCTTTCGGTCTTCTCCAAAAAATAAAGTTTGCTCAATACACCAATCAAATTCTTCTTCGTTCATTCCTTTCCAGGCATAAACAGGAATTCCTGCCGCTGCAATGGCTGCTGCTGCTTGGTCTTGTGTTGAAAAAATATTACAGGAACTCCATGTAACCTCAGCACCAAGGGCAACAAGAGTTTCAATAAGTACTGCTGTTTGAATTGTCATGTGAAGACATCCAGCAATTCGGGCACCTTTTAGGGGTTGGCTGTCTTTGTATTCTTCACGAAGACTCATCAGCCCAGGCATTTCTGCTTCTGCAAGTTCAATTTCTTTTCGCCCCCATTCCGCTAGAGACATGTCTTTTACTTTATAGGGTACATAAGGGAGGGTTTTGACACTCATAAGTTTAGTTTTTATAATTTGAACGTGTTTAGAAAAAACGCCCAAAATAGTGTACTTTCGTTTTGGATTTAATTATTTGCAAATATAGTTATTAACTTTTTAAATTTTTATGCCAATCTACAAAACCATACAGGTTAATTCACAAACTAATGTTAAAATATGGCATATTGTTGAGTCTTTAGATTTTTTGATGTCAAATACCGAGTTAAAAGACGAAAGTCGTCAAAGGGTTCAAAAAATGAAAAGTGAACTACATCAGCGTGCGTTTTTGAGTGTTCGTCTGCTTTTAAAAGCCTTTGGGTACTCTGATTCTGATTTAATTTATGATGAATATGGCAAACCTCTCCTTAAGGATGGTCTCTTTATATCGATTTCTCATTCCTATACTTACGCAGCGGTAGTCATTAGCACATCAGCTGTTGGGATTGATATTGAAAAACAACGCCAAAAAATCACAGCTATAGGCTCAAAGTTCATAGGCTATGAAGCTGCTTACCTTAATATCAACTCAGAGCATTATATTCAGCAATTAACTTGGATATGGTGCATTAAAGAATCATTGTATAAGTTATATGCCAAGCTAGGAGTATCTTTTAAAGAACAGATGTTAGTTTTGCCAATTGGTGCTGATCAAGAATCAACAACGGCATGGATTTTGGACAAGAATCAACGGCAACGATTTGAAGCATTAGTTTTAGAATTTAACGGATTTGGATTTGCCATAACAATACCAAGCAAATGAACGATTTGATTGATTTTTTTGTAGCGCCATATACTTCAGCAACTGCACTAGATATTGCTCTTGAAATAGCAGCAGTTGTACTAGGTATTTTTAGTGTTTGGTATGCAAAAAAAGAAAACATTCTCGTATTTCCTACAGGGATCATCAGCACATCTTTATACATATATATTTGTTTTAAATTTTCTCTCTATGGGGATGTGATCATCAATATCTATTACACACTGATGAGTTTGTATGGTTGGTATATGTGGTACCGTTTTATAAAAGGAAGTACTATTAAAGTTTCATATGCTACGATCAAAGACATGTCCAATGCATTGATTATTTTAGTGAGCACGGCTACATTCGTTGTTTTGGTGTATTTTTATTTTGATCGTTTTGATCGACTAACCGATTATTTTGATACGTTCACAACAGCTGTGTTTTTTGCGGCAATGTGGCTTATGGCCAACAAAAAAATTGAACATTGGCTTTTTTGGATTGTTGGCAATTTAATCTCTATCCCTTTATACTTTATTAAAGGACTTGGGTTTTCGGGACTACAATTTATTATTTTTTTAATTTTAGCGGTTCAAGGATATTTTGAATGGAAAAAACAATTAGTCAAATAGCTTCAGCTTGTGTAAGGGTTGTTCTTTTTGGACCTGAATCCACAGGGAAATCTACTCTTGCGGAAGAATTAGCGACACATTACAAAACAACTTTTGCACCAGAGTATATGCGACAATACCTACAACACAAATGGGATCATAAACGCGCTGTATGTGCCAAATCAGACCTAATCCCAATAGCTGAGGGGCAAATGCAATTGGAAAACAACAAAGCAAAGCTCGCCGATAAAATCCTTTTTTGTGACACTAATCTTTTACAAATTAAAGTTTATTCGGAAATTTACTATGATGGCTATTGCCCTCCTGAAATTGTATTAAATATCAAAAAAAATACATATGATTTATACTTTTTATGTGGTATTGACTTTCCATGGGTAGGAGACGATTTACGTGACAAGCCTAATGAGCGTGAATTTATGTTTGAATCCTTTGAGGGGGCGCTTAAGGCGCAAAATGTACCTTTTATTGTTTTGGAAGGAACTAAAAGGCAACGATTTAATACTGCTATGGCTCATATAGATCAACTAATAAGCACAAGAAATTGAAGTTTACAGCCAAAGAAATTAGTCAAATTATTGAAAGAGGATTAGACGTTAAAACGATCGAAAATCAACTTTCATGTTTTAACAATAAAAATAGAAACATCAACTTGTGTGCCCCAGCTCTCGTGGGTAATGGTATTGTTCAGATGAATGACAAAGAAGTTGATTCTTACGCCTCTTTCTACAAGACTTCAAAAGAAAATATATCTATTATAAAATTTGTTCCAGCATCTGGTGCAGCATCCAGAATGTTTAAAAGTCTTTATTTGTTTTTGGATAATTACAACATCAATAAAGAAACCATTAATTCCTATGTCAACAGAGCAAAAAGTATAGAATTATTTTTGTTTTTTGTTACCGTTGAAAAGCTGCCATTTCACGACAAAGTTTTTGCTGCATTGAAAAAGAATTATCCAGAATATAAACAAATGACTTTAGATGAAAGACGGTTATTGTTTGTAGAGATTATGTTAGCTAAAGAACATTTTGATTTTGGTGAATACCCTAAAGGATTATTACCTTTTCATAATTACGGCTCGTATGTGTCGACTGCCTTCGAGGAGCATTTGGTTGAAGCTAGCAAGTACGCTTCTGTTGGTGGTAAGGCTTCACTTCACTTTACAGTTTCAAAAGATCACCACCTGCAGTTTGTGGCTCATTTTGAAACCATCAAAAACATTGTGGAGTCCAAAACAGAAACACAGTTTGAAATTGACTATTCTTTTCAAGACCCCAAAACCGATACAATTTCCGTACGTATTGATAATACGCCCATTAGAGTAGAGGGCAAATTATTATTTAGACCCTCTGGACATGGGGCTTTAATTTCTAATTTAAACGCGATTGATGCAGATTTAATTTTCATCAAAAATATTGATAATGTGTTAATGCAGCACCGTGGGGATCTAATGGTATTTTATAAAAACGTTTTAGCAGGGTTGTTGTTAAAAACTCAAAAGCTAGCTTTTGATTATGCTTTGGAGTTAGATGATTCATCAATTAATGAAAACAGAGTTAATGAAATTGCTAATTTTTTATCTGATCAAATGAATGTGTGTATCAGCAAAGAATTTGAGAAATATGCACATCATTTTAAGATAGAGTATTTGAAATCACGTATTCATCGTCCAATTCGCGTTTGTGGAATGGTTAAAAATGAAGGCGAACCTGGTGGTGGTCCATTTTGGGTTAAAAAAGAAAATGGAGAATTAAGCCTTCAAATTGTTGAAATGAATCAAATCAATACTAATTCCAAACACCAGAAAGCGATTTCAAAATCCTCAACTCATTTTAATCCTGTTGATCTTGTTTGTGGCGTTAGAGATTATAAAGGGGAAAAGTATGATTTAGAACAGTTTGTTGATTTAAGTACTCATTTTGTGGCGGTCAAAAACAAATATGGAAAGAAACTCAAAACACTCGAACGCCCCGGCCTTTGGAATGGGGGTATGGCTGGCTGGAATACCATTTTTGTAGAGGTGCCCCTTACAACATTTACACCGGTAAAATCAATAGTAGATTTACTCAAAGCACCACATCAACTAGAGGATTAAAAAAGTCTTTTAATAATTAGCATAAATATATTTTCTAATGTAATTTTGTGTCGTTCTCAAAAAAGGGGTGCCGCAAGGCTGAGATCATACCCATTGAACCTAGAACAGGTAATGCTGTTTAGGAAATCGTCTGAAACAAAGCGTTTCAGTTTATATTTTATTTATTATTGACAAAGGATAATGACCTCTTTTTATTCGATTATTTAAAAACAATCGTATGAAAAATTACATTCTTTATTTTGCGTTCATTTTGGTAGTACCACTATGGGCACAAGAAGTACAACCGCAGGATTCAACCCAAACACAAAATCTCGATGAGGTTTTGGTTAAAGCAGTTCGTGTACAACCCAATGCACCAATCACACATTCTAATCTCACTAAAAAGGATATTCGAAAACGTAATCTAGGACAAGACATCCCTGTGCTTTTGAATTATCTTCCATCTGTTGTCTCTTCCTCAGATGCTGGCGCAGGAATCGGCTACACTTATCTTAGAGTACGAGGTAGTGATGCCACGCGAGTCAATGTCACCATTAATGGAATTCCTTACAATGATGCCGAAAGTCAGGGTACCTTTTGGGTCAATCTTGGAGACTTTGCTTCATCAGTTGAAAGTTTACAATTGCAACGTGGAGTTGGTACATCTACCAATGGCTCGGGGGCTTTTGGGGCAAGCTTAAATATCTTGACGGATGGTATTTCAGAGAACGCAGGCGGAGAAATTGCCAATTCATTTGGTTCTTTTGGGACTCGAAAGCACAGTATTAAATTTACGACTGGCCTTTTGAATGATCACTTTGAGTTTGCAGGTAGACTTTCCAAAATTTATTCTGATGGTTATGTTGACCGTGCTTTTACAGATTTGAAATCCTATTATTTACAAGGAAATTATGTCGATAAAAACACTATTGTCAAAGCCATTACTTTTGGAGGAAAAGAAAAAACCTACCAAGCATGGTATGGTCTTTCAAAAGATCAATTAGAGGAAGACCGCACTCAGAATCCTTATACTTACGACAATGAGACAGATAACTATTGGCAGGACCACTACCAGTTGCATTGGATTGAAACATTAAATGCCAATTGGTCGACTAATATTGGTCTTAATTACACTAGGGGTAAGGGGTATTTTGAGCAATTCAAAGACGGACGTAGTGCAGCGGATTACAACAATCTTATCAATGAAGATAGCGACGTTGTCGCTCGTCGTTGGTTAGACAATCATTTTTATGTAGCAAATGCCAATGTGACTTATAAAAAGAATAGCCTTGAACTCATTTCGGGGATCTCGTTCAGCGACTACACCAATGAGCACTATGGCGAAATTATTTGGGGTAGCGATTTGGCCTCTGGAACAAATATTAGAGACCGTTATTATTTGAGTATTTCGGATAAGTCTGACATTAGTATTTTTTCTAAAGTTACTTTTAGAATGTCCGAAAAATTGCAGGGCTTTTTGGATATCCAAGGGCGATTTGTAAATTACTCAACTACAGGGCTAACATCGGACAGGGTGCCAATCGATGTAGATGAACGTTTTGATTTTTTCAATCCGAAGTTAGGATTTACTTATACGTTGAATCCAGGTAACAGTCTTTATGTTTCCTATGCGCGCGCCAATAAAGAGCCCAATCGGAACGATTTTGAAAGTAACGCTGCAGACGTACAACACGAAGAGTTGAATGATTTTGAATTGGGGTGGCGTAATGAAAGTGACCGCCTACGCTTAAATGCCAATCTATATTATATGCAATACAACAACCAGCTCGTGCTTACCGGTGCATTGGACAACGTCGGCGAGTACCTTCGTGAAAATGTGGATAAAAGCTACCGTTTAGGACTAGAATTAGACGCTAGTATTGTGCTTGCAAAGCAATTGTCTTTAATCTCAAATTTTGCGTTAAGTAAAAACAAAATCCAAGATTTGACCATCGATCGTGATGGTGCTGTGCAAAATTTAGGCGATACCAACATTGCTTTTTCACCAGATTTGATTACGACACACGCTTTAGAATATGCGCCGAATACAAAGTTCAGAGCCGCATTGATAGGCAAATATGTTGGGGAGCAATACTTGAGCAATACTGATACAGCGGCCTCTAAGTTGGACAGCTATTTTGTAACAGATTTGAATTTTACGTATACTCTTCCCGTGAAGAATGTGTTTGAATCTATTGTCTTTACAGGAATGGTCAACAATCTTTTTGATTTAGAATATGTGGACCGTGGGTACACTTATCTGGATTCTTGGAGTGGCCCTACAGCCACCGAAGTACAAGGATACTACCCACAAGCCACCCGAAACTTTTTATTGGGGATGACCTTGACTTTTTAAATTCGAAATTATTTGATTATAAAACCCTGCCCCTTTGGTGTGGGGTTTTTATTTAATTATAAACAAACAATTCATTACCGTTGCGTTCTACACGATACGGCTTTAGCGAACAACGCAAATTAGTATTTTGAAAAGGGAGGCCAAGCACCAAATCATATTTGTGGGTTTCATCACAGCTACTCACACCGATCCCGTCAATGATTTGTATCAAGCAATTATTACTGAGTGTAGTATTGGGGTCTGCCGCATCAAAAGCAACATAACCCGTCCCTGTATTGTTGACAATAATACCGCCATTGCCTTCATTGGGTACATACACAGGATTGCTTGGAAAACTCAATTGGTTGTATTGTGAGAGGTTTAAATTTAAGCTTACATTGACTCCTATATTCAATAAAAAATCACAATTTTCATCGTAATTACTCCCATCTGAGCAATTCAAGAGCAACAAACACAGCAAAGAATAACAAAAGAATTTTGTTTCCAAATTATATAGAAAAAGTAGAGGTTTGCGCAGCATTTTCATATGGAATTTATAAAAGCTATGCCAAAATACAACAAAATACAGTAGAAGTTAAATATTTTGTATATTTGTATTATAATCTCGTAGACGCGAGATTTTTTCTATTTTAGCTAATGGCTAAAAAAACAACTTAAATCTAAATTATAACAACAACTTGAACTAATGAGTAAGGTTTCATATTATACAGCCGAAGGGCTAAAAAAACTGCGTGATGAGTTGCAGCAACTCAAAGACGTGGAACGCGTAAAAGCCTCCAAAGCAATTGCAGAGGCTCGAGACAAAGGAGATTTGAGTGAAAACGCCGAATACGACGCTGCCAAAGAAGCACAAGGTATGCTCGAAATGCGTATTTCTAAACTTGAAGACACCCTAGCTGGGGCACGTCTTATAGATGAATCGCAATTGGACAACTCCAAAGCGCTGGTTTTGTCTAATGTGAAAATAAAAAATCAAGCCAATGGCATGGAGCTTACTTACCTATTGGTTGCAGATGGCGAAGCCGACTTGGCAGCAGGTAAAATTTCTGTGAATTCACCAATCGGAAAGGGTTTGCTTGGAAAAAGCGTAGGAGATATTGCTGAAATTCAAGTACCCAATGGTGTTATCAAGTTTGAAATTTTAGAAATCTCCCGATAAAAATCAACGATGTCTTCAATTTTCTCAAAAATAATTTCTGGAGAAATTCCTTGCCACAAAGTCGCAGAGACTGATGACTTTTTGGCCTTTTTGGACATCAATCCAAATGCTAAAGGACATACGCTTTGCATACCCAAAAAAGAAGTAGATCAACTTTTTGATTTAGACGAAACTACGTACAATGGATTGATGGCTTTTTCTCGAACTGTAGCCATAGCAATCCAAAAAGCAATACCTTGCAAACGCATTGGGCTCACAGTCATCGGCCTTGAAGTGCCGCATGTACATGTACATTTGATTCCATTGAATACCATGGAAGACGCACAATTCATCAAAAAAGAAAAATTGATTTCAGAAGACTTTCAGGCTACGGCAACGGCTATTTCTCGCTTTATATCGATTTCTTAAGCGTGATTTGAAAGGTAGTGCCTTTGCCAAGTTCTGAAGAAAGCACCTTAATTTTACCATCATGATACTGTTCTATGATGCGTTTGGCTAGCGAAAGTCCAAGCCCCCAACCTCTTTTTTTGGTTGTGAAGCCCGTTTCAAAAATAGTTTTAAATTGTTTTTTGGAAAGCCCCTGACCCGTATCAGAGATCAATATATAAACCTCATGTGAAGTGTCTTCCATCACAATGTTTAAATCGCCTTTGCCCTTCATGGCGTCAATGCTATTTTTTATCAAATTTTCAATAGTCCAACTGTAAAGCGCTGTGTTGAGGTCAATTAAAACACTGCCATCAAGCAATTTGGAGTGAAAACTAATCATTTGACTGCTACGTGCTTCCAAATAGAGAACGGAATTCTTTGTTGCCTGAACAATATCTGTAGGCGTCAGTTGAGGTATAGAGCCAATTTTGCTGAACCGCTCGGTAATGGTTTCGAGTCTTTTGATATCGTTGTTGATTTCCTCAATATATGAAGAATTTACGTTTTCATTTTTGAGCAATTCAGCCCATCCAATGAGCGAGGATAAGGGGGTTCCAATTTGGTGTGCTGTTTCTTTAGCCATAGCTGTCCATAATTTGTTTTGCGAGGCCACACGTGAACTTTGATAAAAAAAGTAAATGAGTCCCGAAAACAAAACGAAAATAAGCACTAGGGCCAAAGGGTAATATTTTAATTTGTTCAATAAATCCGAGTTGCCATAATAAAATGTTGACAGTACTTCTCCATTGTATATAACTTGAATTGGGGTGTTCTCTTTGGCAAATTTTTCACTTAATTTTTTGAGGTACTGCTGATTGTTTTCTGTACGTATTTCTACGTTATTGGATTGAAACACCCCTTTTGAATCTTCAATGATCATGGGTGTTGTCGTGTTACTTTGAATAATTTTTAAAGGCAATTCGCTCATGTTACCATCCAGATCTTGGGTTTTCACAAGTTCTCTTTGCGCCTCAGAAAAATTCTCCATCTTGATGCGTTCTTCGTCTTTAAACTTTTGAAAAAAGCGATAGGTATTCCACAATATCAATGAAACTATAATAAAAGATACCAGAATAACAACCCAGTTGATTATTGACCGATTTGAACTTAATTTCATTGGATATTTTTTTTCAGCACTAAATATAATGTAATTATGTTGATATTATTGTTTTAAATTTCCATCAACTTCTTTTATCTCACGACATATTTGTTAATTTTGTTATATATTTAAGCTTATGACTTCCTTTGTTCCAAAAGACTGCACTGTTCAACAAATGCAAGCACTTCTTTCTAGTGCTGTGGCGCCACGCCCTATTGCCTTTGCCAGTACAATTGATGCGGAAGGAAATCCTAACCTATCTCCTTTTAGCTTTTACAATATTTTCAGTTCAAATCCACCAATTTTGATTTTTTCACCAGCGCGTCGCGTTCGTGACAATACAACCAAACACACACTTCAAAACGTTCAAGACGTTCCAGAGGTGGTGATTAATGTTGTGCATTATGCAATGATCCAGCAAATGTCGTTAAGCAGTACAGAATATGCCAAAGGCGTTAATGAGTTTGACAAATCGGGTTTAACAATGCTAAAATCTGAATTGGTACAGCCTTTTCGCGTTGCAGAGTCACCCATTCAAATGGAGTGTAAAGTCATTGAAATAAAGCCTTTAGGTCAGGACAAAGGCGCAGGAAATCTGGTGATCTGCAAAGTTTTGAAACTCCATGTTTCAGACGAGGTGCTGAATATTAAAGGAGAAATTGATCAAGAAAAACTAGATTTGGTTGCACGAGGAGGAGGAAGTTATTATATTCGAGCCAAAGACGGGTTTCTAGAAATCCCAAAGCCGCTCAGAAGATTGGGTATCGGTATTGATGCATTGCCAGAAGAGTTACGTAATAGCACTATTTTAACTGGTAATGATTTAGGACTTTTGGGCAATGTAGAATTATTGCCAACCCAAAATGAAATCGACGATTTCTGTAAGAATCAGGAGCATAAAAATTTAAAAACAAGAAAAGAACTGCACCAAAAGGCCCAAGATTATTTGCGCGAAGGCCAAGTCCAAAAGGCGTGGTGTATATTATTAAAATAAAAATAAACGCATATTTAAACATGGAAATACAAGGAAAAATTAAATTAATAGGAGAAACACAAACAGTCGGGTCTAATGGCTTTAGAAAGCGTGAGTTGGTGGTGACAACCGAAGAGCAATACCCGCAACACCTATCGGTCGATTTTGTACAAGATAAAACTGATTTGTTGAATAACTTTCAAGTGGGACAGCAAGTAAAAGTAGGCATCAATTTACGTGGTCGTGAGTGGGTAAGTCCTCAGGGGGAAACTAAGCATTTTAATTCCATTCAAGGCTGGCGTATTGATAGCTTACAACAAAATCAAGCCGCCGCTACTGCACCGCCTGTACCTCCAATGGAAGCTTTTGAGCCTGCTTCAGACTTAAAAGAAAATGATCCAGACGATCTGCCGTTTTAATCCCCTCCAGTGTTGGCAATAACTAATTTGTAAATTTATCTATGGGGTCCTTAACAACTAAAGATTTCGAAGCACTTTCAGATGCAGCATCTTTTAAATCTGTTCTAAAATCAAAATTAGAACCAAAGAAGCATGCGGCTATTCTTGAGGGGGTACATTACGAAACACAGTTGTTGAAACTTCAAGCAGAGCTTGTAGATTTACAGCAATGGGTAGCGAAGCACAAAAAGCGTGTTTGTGTGGTTTTTGAGGGCCGTGATGCAGCCGGAAAAGGAGGCGCCATTCGTCGTTTCACAGAGCATTTGAATCCGCGTTCTATGCGTGTGGTTGCGCTAACAAAACCAACAGAAGTAGAGCGTGGACAATGGTATTTTAGACGCTACATTAAGGAATTGCCTGAACCTGGAGAATTGGTGTTTTTTGACCGCAGTTGGTACAACCGCGCGGTGGTAGAACCTGTAATGGGCTTTTGCAACGATGAGCAATATAAAAAATACATGGTTCAAGTTCCAGAGTTTGAGCACATGCTTTATGAAGATGGCGTGATTATTATAAAATTTTGGTTTTCTATTTCGAAAGACGAACAATTAAGACGATTCAATTCTCGATTAGCCAACCCATTAAAACAATGGAAGTTTAGTCCTGTTGATAAAGAAGGGCAAAAGCGGTGGGATCTATATACCTCATACAAAGAGCAAATGTTTAGTAAAACACATACGTCTTTTAGTCCTTGGATTATCATAAAAACCAACAACAAAAAAGAAGCGCGCCTGGAGAGCATCCGCTATGTGCTTTCTAAATTTGAATACGATCGTAAAGGTCAATCGAATACCACAATTCTTCCGGATCCTAACGTAGTTCAGCGCTACCACAGAATGATCAACCAAATCGATTGATGATGAGTAATTTAACGCCAAAAAACATCAAAAAATTAAACTCTAAGCGCGGGTTGAAGCTCTTTTTTAAAGAAGACGATATGACTGTAGCTAAGGCGCTTCGTATTTTAAATTATGAAGATAAGCTCAAAAAATTGCAAGAGGAGTTGATTAAGCTTCAACAATGGGTTGAGGCGAAAGGCGAAAAATTAGTTATTGTTTTTGAAGGCCGTGATGCGGCCGGAAAAGGGGGAGCTATTCGCAGAATTACTCAGCATTTAAATCCTAGGGAATTTAATGTTGTGGCTCTGCCAAAACCAACTCCTGAGGAAAAGGAACAGTGGTATTTTCAGCGTTATATTAAAAATTTACCACGTAGTGGGCAGATTACTTTTTTTGACCGCAGTTGGTACAACCGTGCCGTTGTTGAACCTGTCAATGGATTTTGTACTGAAGAGGAGTATACGATTTTCATGAATCAAGTCAATGGTTTTGAACAAATGCTTGTTGAATCTGGAGTCCGATTGGTAAAGTTTTATTTTTCTATCAATAAAGATGAACAAGAACGTCGTTTTAATGATATAAAATCAAGTCCAGTCAAAAAATGGAAATTTAGCCCAGTAGATCAAACTGCTTTGGAGCGTTGGGACGATTATACTTTCTATAAAACTAAAATGTTTGAAAAAACAGATACAAAATTTGCCCCTTGGATTGTCATTAAGGCCAACAAGAAAATGCGCGCTAGGGTAGAAGTGATTCAAAAACTCTTGGATCTTTTACCTTACGACGATACTGCTTCTTCACAGTAAAAGATCCGGCCTTATTTGTTTTAGAATTGTCCAGCTATGTTCAATTTATTTGCAGCAATACTGTTTTTTTTGGTCTTGGACTAGAAAATAAGTTCCAGAAAAAGAACAACACTACTCAGTTTGTTTTCTTGTCGATATCCAAAACGTTTTCTCATAAAATCTATGCCAAACAAAACAGACTTGTTAGAATTTTAAAGAAAATACTCACCGCCTAAGCCTATTTTATACAAAGTCCCTCTATTTAATTTGCTGTTGTGGATGAGGACACCATAGCCAAAACGTATAAACCCATTGTCGTCCTTATCAATGATGTTATACCGAAAATCTAAAAATGCCGGGTAAAATCGATTGAACGGTTCAGGGTGAAAATTAGCTTCTAAATTTAACCCAATCGATGTTTTTGTACTAAATCTATAGCCTAAAGTATTGTTTATGAAAAGCGCATTAATTTTTAATAAAAGTTCATCATCATCTTTATTGAAAACTTCGTAATTCTCATTTAAAGCTAATGTTGTGGCAAACCCAATTTTATAAAACAAGCCTTGTTCTCTATCGTCGATTTGAGCGTAAGACGAAAGTAAACCAAAAAAAAGAGAGGTTGTGATTAAGTATTTTAGGGATGTCATACCGTGTAACTATTCAAAAATCAATCCAAATTTAAATTCTTTACGAACTCCTCAATGGAAATGGCATTTTCAACAGAGAATTCACCTATTTTTGTACGCCTCAATGCTGAAAGGTGTGCCCCAGAATCAAGTGCCCTTCCAAAGTCATGGGCTAAAGATCGGATATAAGTCCCTTTACTACACTGGATTTCAAAGTCAATTTCATGATCTTTAATATTTTTGATTTTAAAATAATCGATAGTAATTTCTCTTGTTGGAATTGCCACGTCTTTTCCTGCTCTAGCAAATTCATAGAGGCGTTTTCCGTCTTTTTTTAGTGCCGAAAAAATAGGGGGTTGTTGCTGAATTTTCCCCACAAATTTTTTTGCGGTTTGATAGATCAATTCTTCTGATATGTGTTCTGTTGGAAAGTGCTTATCAATCGCTGTTTCCAAATCATAGGATGGAGTTGTACTGCCCAGCACAAAACTTCCGGTATAGGATTTTACTTGTGCTTGAAAGTCCTGAATTTGCTTGGTCATTTTTCCTGTGCAAATCAATAGAAGCCCGCTTGCCAAAGGATCTAATGTTCCTGCATGACCTACTTTGATTTTTTTGAGCTTGAACTTTTTTTTAATATGCCATCTCAATTTATTCACCACTTGAAAGGAGGTCCATTCCAAGGGTTTGTCGATGGCTAAAAGCTGTCCATTTTTAAAATCCTCTACAGTCTTCATGTATTGAAAAATGTTGCGCACACTGCAAGAACTCCAATGAGACCGCAGTAGAGTGCAAAGTATTTTAGTTTGCTGTTTTTTACAAGCTTAATCATCCATGTGCAAGCTACCAATCCCGAAAGGAAAGCGGATATAAAGCCAATGCTTAATGTTGTTAATTGAGTACTATCGTAAGTCAATTCTCCGCTTAATAAATCTTTAAAAATCTTACCAAATATCAAGGGTATAACCATCAAGAATGAGAAACGTGCTGCTTTAGTTTTATCTATACCTAGAAGAACAGCTGTAGAGATAGTTGCGCCAGATCTTGAGATGCCCGGAAGCATTGCTATAGCTTGTGCGAGACCAACGGTAAAAGAGTTTTTGAAATTTACATTTTTGGTTGTGTTTTGTGCGCCATCAGCCAAAAGCAGCAGTAACCCCGTAACAATGAGCATGGCGCCAACTAGAGAAATATTGTTTAAAAAAAGAGATTCCAATTGAGATTCAAATAAAAGACCAATAAGCACCGCTGGAAGCATAGAAACAGCAATTTTAAAGACAAATTGCGTATTTACATTCCATTCAAATTTTGTGAGGTCCACAATAATTTCCAAGAGGTCTTTTCGGAAAATTACAATGGTGCTCAGTGCTGTTGCAAAATGAAGAACAACAGTGAAAATCATACTTTCTTTTGGTAAAGAAGTGTCGCCAAGCAATGCTTTTCCCAATTCCAAATGCCCGCTTGAGGATACGGGAAGAAATTCGGTGAGCCCTTGTATAACTCCCAAAAGAAGACTGTCTATTATATCCATTTAGACTTTGGGCTTAAGAAGTATTGCATAGACTTGAATCCCGAACCCAATAAGAACAAGGGTGGGCGCTATGCGAATTCTTTGGGTGTTAAATATTGCATCACTAAATACATTTGGATCGTTCGATCCGCCTCCAGACATAAGTACAAAACCAAGAGCTATGAAAGCTAAGCCGATAAACATCCAGATATAATTTCTTTTTTCAAAAACAAAGTTTTGTTTTATTGCTTCTTTACGTTTTTTTTCGCCCATGATTTGTTAATATTAGTAGTAAAGTTGATCTGTTTTTAGATTTAAAAAACGCTGTGTTGCCAAATGTGTGCTGATCCATGTGATAAAGATACCGATCAAAAGAATACTTAGAAATAGAGCACCTAACTCAAGAGGATAATTGATGAGTTTAAGTTCAGGGAATGAGGCATTTAAATAATAAATTAAAAGACAATTTACTCCTATGCTTAAGAGTGCGCCTAGGATACCCAGACGTATATTTCTCAGAATAAATGGTTTTCTAATGAACTGTTTTGTAGCACCAACCATTTGCATGGTTTTAATCGAAAAACGTTTGGCATACACGGCCAGTCGTATTGAGCTGTTTATAAGCAACATGGCGATAAGTGCAAACAAACCGCTGATGGCCAAGATCCAGCCCCCCAACCGTTTTACATTACTGTTCATTAGGGCAACTAAATCCTTGTCGTATTTTACATCTTCCACAAAATTTTTCTGAAGCGCTTTTTCTGAAATACTATCTAATCGTTTTGCAGTAACATAAGGAGCAAGTAGATTGACTTCAAGAGAATTTTTGAGTGGGTTATAGCCGACATCGTCTAAAAAGTCTTTGCCGTATTCCGCGGTCATAAACGCAGCGGCTTCATCTTTCGAGATAAATCGTGTTTGTTTTACATAGTTGGCTAAACTTAAACTTTTTTTTAGTTGATTGATTTCAATGGGTTTTGTTTCATCCTCCAAATAAATCGTAAGCACGACTTTTTCTTTAAATTCATCAGAAATATGTTTTGTGTTAATCACTAAAATTCCTAAAACGCCTAATAAAAACAGCACCAAGCTGATGCTGATTACGACCGAAAAATAGGAGGAAATTAATCGTCTTTTCTGATGTTTTTCAAATGTTGAGCCCATTGCAGTTGTCTTGGTTTTGTAAAAATATAAAACTTCCTCAAATAAAATGTAAATTTGCAATCAATAAAGTAGGAATTATGACGTACAATTTCAAGGAAATTGAAGCTAAGTGGCAAAATTACTGGGCGCAAAACAAGACCTTTAAGGCGGAGATTAACACCAATAAGCCCAAATATTATGTTTTAGACATGTTCCCTTACCCTAGTGGAGCTGGTTTGCATGTAGGGCATCCACTGGGGTACATAGCCTCTGATATCTATGCACGCTACAAGCGTCATAAGGGCTTTAATGTATTGCATCCCCAAGGCTATGATAGCTTTGGACTTCCTGCTGAGCAATACGCCATACAAACGGGTCAACACCCTGCCGTCACAACAGAAAAAAATATTAACACATATCGTCGTCAGCTAGATCAAATTGGTTTTTCATTTGATTGGAGTCGTGAAGTACGCACTTCTTCACCAGATTATTACAAATGGACACAGTGGATTTTTATTCAATTGTTTAACTCATGGTATGACAAAACGGATGATAAAGCAAAACTTATTACAGAGCTAATTGCGCACTTTTCATCGAAGGGGAATCAACACATTGATGCAGTCTGTGATGAAAACACAGCAGTATTTTCTGCTGAAGAATGGAATGCTTTTTCAGCGCAACAGCAACAACAATACTTGTTGCAATACCGATTGACGTATTTAGCAGAGGCGGAGGTAAACTGGTGTCCAGAATTGGGAACCGTTTTGGCCAATGATGAGATTGTCAATGGAGTCTCTGAGCGTGGAGGTTATCCAGTAGTTAGAAAAAAAATGACGCAATGGAGTATGCGTATTTCTGCTTATGCCGATCGCCTTTTGACAGGTTTAGAAAAAATAGATTGGACAGACGCTTTAAAAGAAAGTCAGCGCAATTGGATTGGAAAATCTATTGGAGCTTCTGTTCGATTTAATGTAGTTGGTTTTGATGCTAAAATTGAAGTCTTTACCACTCGTCCCGATACAATTTTTGGAGTATCATTTATGACCCTAGCACCCGAACATGAGTTGGTGAAATCCATCACTACGGAAACTCAGAAAGAGGCTGTAGAGCAGTATATTTTGGCCACTTCCAAGCGGAGCGAACGCGAGCGCACGGCCGATGTAAAATCCATCTCAGGAGTGTTTACTGGAGCATATGCGGAGCACCCTTTCACCAAAGAATCCATCCCCATTTGGATTGGTGATTATGTGCTCGCAGGGTATGGAACAGGTGCTGTTATGGCAGTTCCCTGTGGTGATCAAAGAGATTATGATTTTGCCAAACATTTCAATATTTCTATTCCTAATATTTTTGATGGTGTTGATATTTCACAAGAAGCATTTACGGATAAGTCAAAAACTAAAATTGGGAACAGTCAATTTTTGGACGGTTTAGATTTTAAGTCTGCCACAAAACGTGTAATTGAAGCATTGGAAGATATCAGTCAAGGTGAAAGAAAAATAAATTATCGCCTACGCGATGCTGTATTTTCTAGACAGCGCTATTGGGGTGAGCCATTTCCAGTATATTATGAAGACGGTTTACCACAAATGATTGATCAAAGCCATTTACCCATAACACTTCCTGAAGTTGAAAAATATCTTCCAACCAAAGAAGGAGAGCCACCTTTGGGACGCGCTGAGGTTTGGGCTTGGGATACTCAAAAAAACACAGTGGTAAGCAATACCACAATTGACCACAAAACCATATTTCCGTTAGAACTTAACACCATGCCGGGTTGGGCAGGAAGCTCGTGGTATTTCAACCGCTATATGGATGCTCATAATAGCGATGAATTTGCAAGTAAAGAAGCCCTAGATTATTGGCAACAGGTTGATTTGTACATAGGAGGAAGCGAGCATGCAACTGGACATTTATTATATGCGCGTTTTTGGCAAAAATTCTTATTTGATTTGGGCTATCTTCCAGTAGATGAGTTTGCGAAAAAACTCATCAACCAAGGTATGATTTTGGGCACTAGTGCTTTTGTGGCCCGAGTAAATGGCAGCAACACTTTTGTGTCTAACGACAAAATCACCAATGAAAACATTCAATACATTCATGCGGATGTTAGTTTTGTAAATGCTTCTAATGAATTGGATATTGAAGCGTTCAAATTGTGGCGAAAAGAATTTTCAACTGCAGAGTTCCACTTGTCTGATGATGGTAGTTTTAAAGTAAAGCGTGAGGTCGAGAAAATGTCAAAATCAAAATACAACGTCGTCAATCCAGATGAAATTTGCGCCACTTATGGCGCCGATGCATTGCGTTTGTATGAAATGTTCTTGGGCCCATTGGAGCAATATAAACCTTGGAATACCGCAGGAATAACCGGGGTGAGTACTTTTCTAAAAAAACTATGGAAACTTTATGTAAACGACTCAGGAATTAAAGCGACTGATGAATCACCCTCAAAGGATGCACTAAAAACCTTACACAAAACCATCAAGAAAGTTACGGAGGATATAGAACAGTTTTCGTTCAACACATCGGTTTCTAATTTTATGATTGCTGTAAATGAGCTTACTGCTCAGGGTTGTTCGAGTCGTTCGGTTCTCGAACCTCTTTTAATTCTGATTTCGCCATATGCGCCACACATTGCTGAAGAGTTGTGGGCAAAATTAGGGCATCAGGCTTCTATTTCAAGCGCAAAGTTCCCTGTTTTCGAGCCCAGTCATTTGTTAGAAAGTTCAAAAAATTATCCAATTTCATTTAATGGTAAAATGCGTTTTACATTAGAGCTTTCAATGGATTTAAGTAAAGATGAAATTGAACAAACGGTTTTGGCACACGAAAAAACCATTGCACAACTGCAGGGAAGAGTGCCTAAGAAAGTGATTGTTGTACCTGGAAAAATTGTTAATATTGTTGGCTGATTTAGATCTTATTGAAGGTGTAGGTTTACTTGCTGCTGCCCTTACTACGTATTCGTTTTTGCCGCAAGTTTACAAAACATGGAAAACCAAGGATGTGTCTGCATTTTCTCTAACTACTTTCACTTTGTTTTTTGTTGGGATTGTTTGCTGGTTGATTTATGGAATTTACAAAGAAAGTTTATCCATGATTTTAGCCAATTCCATAACGATGGCATCGTCATTTGTGATTTTGCTTCTTATTATAAAATACAGAAAACCTTAACTGCCAAAATTTCATTTTTTCAAGGATTGGCGTTATTTTTGATATAAACAAACTAAAAAAATATTATGGGAACCTATTATTTGTTACTTGGAATCATCACTTTAGTCAGTTGGATGGTAAGCTCTACGTTGAAACGTAAATTTGCAAAATATTCAAAAACACAACTAAGGAATGGCATGTCTGGTGCCGAAATTGCAGAAAAAATGCTTGCCGATCATGGCATAAACAATGTACGTGTAGTTTCTGTAAAAGGGCGTTTGACCGACCATTACAATCCAAAAGACCGAACGGTGAACCTTAGTGAAGCCGTTTATCATGAACGCAATGCAGCCGCTGCTGCTGTCGCGGCACACGAATGTGGCCATGCGGTACAACATGCTCAGGCTTACAGTTGGTTGGAAATGCGATCGGCCTTGGTGCCTTTGGTGAGTATCTCCTCACGGCTTTCCATTTGGGTTATTTTTGCTGGACTGATGCTTGGTTTTGGTGCAGGGCTTGGACTTGGATATTGGGTGGCTGTACTTGGTTTTGTATTGATGGCTATTGCTACATCTTTCAGTTTTGCAACCCTCCCTGTAGAGTACGATGCTAGTAATCGTGCATTGGCTTGGTTAAAAAATAAAAACATGGTCTCTCGTGAAGAATACGACGGTGCACAAGATGCTCTTAAATGGGCTGCGCGCACTTATTTGGTAGCAGCATTAGGTGCTTTAGCAACATTATTGTATTGGGCGCTTCAAATTTTTGGTAGAGATTAGATTTTAATCTGCCTGTCAAGTTGTTGATTTAGTGAAATAAACGTTTCTGTTCTGGAAACACCAGAAATATCTTGAATGCTTTTATTGAGAACGTTCATCAAATGTTCGTTGTCTTTACAAAGGATTTTAATAAGAATACTCCAATCACCAGTCGTATAGTGGCATTCTAATACTTCTGGAATGCGCTTGAGTTGCCGCACCGCATCGGCATTGTTTTTTGCTTTCTCGAGGTATACCCCCACAAAGGCCATGGTTTTGTACCCTAAGACTTTGGGGTTAATTATAAATTTGGACCCCGCAATGAGCCCAGAATTTTCTAATTTTCGTAACCTTTGATGTATTGCAGCACCAGAAATCCCTATGTTTCGTGCAATTTCAAGCACCGGTGTGCGCGCATCTTTCATTAATGCACGTAAAATTGTTTTGTCAATACCGTCTATAGAAATTTTATCCATTTTCTATCATTTTAAAGAGTAAACAGTACAAAAATATATAAATATTTTATGATTTATAACAAAATCAAGCATTTAATATATTATATCCTAAGTAT
>JAQCJC010000090.1 GCA_027593245.1 Bacteroidota bacterium
ATGCTTAATTTTAGCAGATGCGACAGAACCGACGGTTTGTTCATTAAATTATGTTAAAAATTAAACAAAATAGCATTAATTCTATTTGTGAACTTTTAGATAAAAACAATAATCCCGCTTTGTGCGGGATTATTGTTTTAAATTTTAAATGAAACGATATAGAGTTTAAAATTTTAATTAGCCATATAAATAATTTCTCTTGAAACTTTGCCTTCGCTATTAAAATTATGACTCATGTGTAAATATTCACGAGTTTTTTCTCCTGTTTCTGCATTGGTGTTGTTTACCCACCACCAAGATAGAACGACCCATTGACCTTCGTCTCTTGAATAATAAATAGCGTCCGGGTATCCTGACTGTTCTAGATCACGAGTGCTGCTTGCTGCTACTGCTTCATGCCATGTAGCAGTGCGCTCTTCTAGATTTAATTTTCCATCTACGCCCAGTCGATAAAAATCTGCATCTTCAGAAAAGTAAGAAGCCAACTCAGATATTTCTCCAGCCTCAAAATGTGCAACCATTTTATTCAATGTATCAATAAAAGGGTGTTCATCGTAAACACGGCCATTTCTATGAATTCCAAAAGAATTTTGAATTTGCGCACCAGCAGACTCTCTATCAAAGTAACTTATTGACACTGTGATTTTTCCTTCGTCCGTCACGTAATTGTTTGAATGAAGGTTTGCTTTTATAGCTACCCCACTCTTTTTATTTACCGCAGAGAAAACCATCCAGTCCATAGTCCAAGCCCCTTTTTTGTCATTCTCATACTTTATGATGTCGGGAGTCGCACCCTCCATAACAGTAAACTTTATATCGCTAAAGTTCTCTTGCCACCAAAGCATATTACTTACTTCTTGGTCTAAATTACTTGGTTCCTCGTCACCAGGTCCCCAAAATTTGGCGTCCTCTGCATACAGTGCTCTTAGTTCAGCTTCAGTTCCTGATTCCCATATTTGGTAAGATTTTGTAATCACATCATAGGCTGGATGTTCTGAGTAAGTTACCCCTGATTTTACTTGGCTCCACCCTAATAAAGGGATGAATGCTAATACCATTACTAATTTTTTCATGTTAATTGTGTTTAATGTTGGTTATTTGATTGACTCAAATATACTATTTATTAATTGTAAAAAACAACTAATTTAGAGAGCTTTATAGAAGTCTGTAATACAACTCATAGCATCAGGTTAAATCAACCACAAACTGTAAGATTGAAATTAATGCTTGACAACCTTTCTAATAATAGTAGCGGTTTTTGTTTTAATTCTCACAAAATACACGCCTTGTTCCAATCTGCTTAAATCTAATTGATTTGTGGCCCGAGATGAAGTTACCTTTTGACCTAAAATAGAATAAACGTCAATATCAAATTGATCATTGATTTGTCCTATATAAAGGATGCTTTTTACGGGATTAGGATAAACTAAAATGGAGTTATTTTTATAATCTTCAATATTTAGCGATTCGCTATTTATTGCATTAGGACTTCCGTTTACGTTGATGCAATCCCAGTTTTCGGGAAGTGTATTGTCTAAATCAGGTGTTATCAACTCTAATGTATATCCAGTTTCATCAGCACAGCTAGGCCATGGTGTATTCGATTCATAACTTACTTCATCTTGAAGCGTCCCCGTTGAATTGTATAAACGAACAGAATCTGAGCCTCCGAGTCCAAAACCTAATTCACCTAGGTAATTCATGTTTGGGAATACGTTGATAAAATCAGATGCATCTTTTACGAAAATTAAAAAATCTTCTCCTTCAATTTGTGTTCCTTCAGGAATGGTAAAAATGTGAGTATCATCATTATCTTTAATTTGCCAATTGGAAAGATCAACAGAAGATGAATTTGGGTTGTACAATTCGATCCAATCATCAGCATTGAAATCAGGACTTGATTTGTAGTTTATTTCGTTTATAACAATCGGAATTGAGGTTTCTGTAGATGTAAAATTAGGAATTACTTCAAAAGCACCTGTTAGTGCGACTTCAATGGTTTCGTTGTTTGAAAATAAATTACCACTCCAATGTGAAAATTCATATCCGAACTCAGCAATTGCTGTGAGTTTTACAGGGACAGTTTCAAAATAATCTCCTGTCCAAGTTCCTTCTTGGATGTGTAGGTTTTCATTAACCTCCACAAAACCTTCACTGGTGTTTAGATTTGTAATGGTAATAGGGTGGAAGTTTGGAAGATCAAATTGTTGTTTAATATGTTCTTTAACGATGGGATGCCTATTGATTCCAAAACTTTTCATATTATCAATAAAGTACCCAACGTGTCCGAAGATATCATTAACTTCATACTCAACTGAAGGATCATCTTTCCATCGGTTATAATGTGCAAAGACTTCAGGTTCAATCGTTGCATAAATTTGATCGATATGGTTGGTCACATTATTGGGTAAAAAACGTGTATTTAATTCGTCAGCATAACGGTTGATAAATTGATTTCTGAAAGCAATATTTGTAATTAGTTTTCGAAACAACAAAGTTGACCACGGAGGGTTTGGCCATCCAGGTCCGTCTGGGTATAGTGCAAAACTAAGGGTGTCTTCGTTATAGTTAGAGATGTTCCAGAACGGCCCAAAACCAAAATCAGTATCATACATAATCCATCGCCATTTGGTGTCTGGGTGTTTCCAAAATTTAATGTTATTTCCTGGCCAGTCCGTATTATTGAAAAATATATTGGAGGCTTGGTAAAGCGCATATTGCTTTAAATCGATTCTTTGTCGGATGTACTCAAAATTTGCTTCATTGGATAAATCATTAGAATTGATGTAATCAATGAGTTGAATGTATTCTTGGTTGCTACCCTCAATTACTTCTGCATTGTTTGTGAGTAGTGTTATTTCATCGGCGTTTAGATTGTGCTTGGAAGCCAACATGTGTTCATTTATTTTTTCACGCATATTATACATCCCCCAATATTCTCCATTGATATATGTTGCAACAGGGTTATACTCTTGAAAATCTAGCTCTGAACCACGCATTAAGCTGGTAAGCATGATATCTTTCATGCTTGATTTTAACCAATCTTGACCAGAATTTCTAATGATAAATGCTTCAAAGTCATTATATGTAACATTATCAAAAAAGGAGTGTTCAAATTTCGAATCACCATATTGACCTCTTGCAAAAAAGGAAAGTGAGCGCTGTCCATTTTGACCTCTACTCCAGCCACCAAAAATTTTTACACCTCCGTTAAATTTAACCGATTCATTGGAGTTATTTTCGTAAAACGAAAAGTGTACGGGGCGTTCCCAATCTTCCCAAAAATTGGCACCGAAAAAGGGATCCCACGGTTGATAAGTATCTTCAGGTCCATAGACATATATCCCATTGTCTTCATCAAAAAAATCATCAGGATTTGCACTAAGAAGTAAGACATCAATATCGTGGCTCGCTCCAATAATATAGGACTCCGTTTCTACTTTTGAAGGCAGGTAATTTGAGGCATAAATCTGTGCGCGAACGCTGGTATTTTCTGTTATCTGAATGGGACCACTAAAAATTAAAGACTGTGCATTGGGTTTGCTTCCATCTAATGTATAACGAATCACATGTCCTGTTTCATTGCCAAATAAACTAAGACTAATAGGTTGTTCTTTGAGCCCTCCATTTTCAGAAAAAATAATTTCATTTTGAATAGTCCCAATAAATTCAATGTCCGCATTTTGAGCATTGGGTGTTGTTGTTAAATAACTCACTATGTTATTCGAAAAATTTGAAACCCCTATTGAAGTGTCTGGTGTTAACCCTTCTACAAGAAGTTGATCTATAATTGTTCCATTATTGTCGGAAAGCATAAGCGTTTCAGAAGTTGTTGAGATTTTAAAGTTTGTATGAAGGGTATTGTTATCAATTAAATTTAAAATTTCGGGTGGATCGATGCCTGAACTGTTTCCTGTTGAGTAAATAGCCGATAAAAATGGAATGACTGTAAAATCTGAGGAATTGGAACTTACATTATGTGCTTGAATGGCTAAAAGATTGGTTCCTTCAACTAAAATTGAGCTAAAATCAGTCACTGAAAATCGATCTGGTAAACCGCCGTTATACATCTGAGCTTCGTGGTCTAGAATTGTAGAAGCATTGTAGGGTGGAGGCGCTCCATTGATGTTATCGCGTGCGATTTCAACCCCATTGATGTAAGCCACAAAAGCATCATCATAGTCAATATCGAGGATTAAAGTAATTATATCATCAACGTTAGTGATGCTAAACTCTTTTCGCAGATATACAGATAGAGTTCCATTGGGTATTAGGGTAGTATCATCTCCATCGGCATAGCCAAAACCAGAAGAACCATTATCCCAACTCGAGTCATTGAAATCTAAATGAGTCCAGTTAGCATCTGGTTCTGAGTTAGGAATTAGATAGTTGAACAGATCGCCTTGATTGACGAGTGTTCTGGATGCAGTAATTTGGACACGGTCTTTATCTGATGCCCATAACAATAAGTAATCATTGGCAGGAATGTTAACGTTAGGAAAATTCCATTTAGACAAATTGTTTAAATCATCAGAAATGCTCCAATTTTCAAGATTCACAGTTTGAGTACCAAAATTATGAAGTTCTATCCAATCTGGCGTGTCCCCATCTTCATCAAAATAAACCGAATTGGATGAAACAACTTCGTTAATCCTTACAGTTTGGGCATTTAAAAGGAGTCCACTAAACAGGACGAACATTAAATATTTCATTTACTGAAAATAAGTCAATTGGTTAATTTAAGGGATATTTAGCCTAAATTCAAGTATTTTCTGATATTTTTTAGATATACTAAAATTGGACCAAGTGTTTTGGTTATTTTTTTATTTTAGCTTATCAACCAATTTATACTTACAAATGAGAAAAATATTCTTACTCTCAGCATTACTAATCTTCGCTTGTAGTAGTGATGATGATAGCAATTCAACAGCCCAATTATTTTTAGAGAAATATGATGGTGTGGTATGGAATGAAGACCTTTATGATTCTAATCCCGATTATTCATACAAGATAGTATTCACAAAAACTCCCCCGACCGTTACATTTAATGAAACCTACATGAATGACATGGACTGTTATGTTGTGCCAATTGGTTCTTCCTACACTGATGAAAATGGAACAATAACAACCTCAGTTGTAGAGTCTACAGAAGACACTATCGTTTTGGACTTCGAGGAGGATTATCTTGGAGAGATCTATTCGTATAGATCAACCTTTTCTGTGTAGAATAATGGAAATTCAATGGTCGTAGAAATCTCTGACGGTGATGAGCCTGCAACAGAATATTACTCCAGAACAAACTTAAATAACCCTTGTAACTAATATGAAACACACACTAACACTAATACTAAGATTTATTCTGGTATTTCATATTCTACAGCTTGTCCTTCGAGCCCAATAGACCAATGAATTTGTACGATTTTCCACTGTCCATCTATTTTTTTTATCACACCACTATTTCTAACGTTATTAACTTCTCCTGCTTCCCCTCCAATGTTGAAGGTGAAATCAAGCTCTTGCGTATATGAAGCCATATCACCGCCATCAGCCATGACAACATTTAATTTCCGTGCGCTAAAGACGGGATCTTTAATAGCTAACTGAGCTTCTACTGAAGGCTCAATTTCAGCCCAGCCAGAGAGGTACTCAGCTGCATCTGTACCAATTAAGACCGCATCTTTTGAAAATGTTGCTTCTGCGATATCAATACTGCTTTCTGTAAAGAAATCAAATTGACTTAAAATAAAATCATTCGCTTCTTGAGTAGCCTTTTCCATGTCAACAGGCGCTGTGTTGTTGCAACTGCTTAGCAACATACATATTGAAAAAAAACTAATTATGTATTTCATAATATTTTGGTTTTAAAATTTAAAAAATCAAAAGGACTGATAACCCGTATTTGGATGCACAATATTAATCCCTTCAGCGCCTCCTTTAAGGAAAGGTACCATTGCGCCAATTACAGTATCTTCGGTTTGTCTCCATTTTAAATAAGCAGCATAGTGGTCATTTGTCGCCCATTCTCCAACGACCCATATGGTATTACTATTCTCATTGATTGTCATTTCTAAAGAAAGGCATCCATCGTATGCTCTTGTTGTAGGAAGTCCACCTTCGCTGTTTAAAATTTCCAAGACATTATCTAATTTACCTTCTCTTATATCCAAAGAAACAATAACTAAATTCTTAGGATAAACAGCGTCAATCATTCCACCAAAGTCAAAATAATCCCCTTGTGCGTTAAGTAAACCATCCTCATCAAAACCAAAGTACCAGTAGCCTTTTAGGCTTAACTCTTTTTTGGTCTGAACTTGTGTTCCTGTCCATACGCCATAGGTACGTACACTTCCATTCAAGTTTCCTAATGTATCTGATCCAGGGAGCCAAACTTCAGGAGTATACTTTACATTATCAAATGCCATATGGTAGCCTTTTATGTTAGCCATAAACTCATCATAGCCCATTTTTTCTGAACCATACAAAGATGTTTCAGCAACGATGTCTTTACTTATAAGTGCGGCTTGTCCGTCATAATCTTCTAGCCCATGAAGATGAAAAAGCTTTTTAGCTGTTTCTAAGTTTTTTTCATAGTCAGGATGTTGTTGTTGCATACAACTAGAAGCAAATAGAACTACTATTGCTAATAAGGATATTTTTTTCATAATTTTAATTATTGGTTAATGATGGTTTAAATCTATTAAATTAACTTGTAATTTACAACTAATTTTTTTATATTTATATTATT
>JAQCJC010000091.1 GCA_027593245.1 Bacteroidota bacterium
CTATCCCCTAAAATCAAAATCTGAAGTGGCAGATGATATTATTAATGAACTTATAAAACGAATGCATGCATAATTTTATAGCTTATATTATCCTATTTTTTACGGGCTTTAGCTTTGCTCAGGAACTTAATTGTAATCTTGTAGTCTATGCACAATTGACCGGAAATGAAAATGTTCAAGTGTTTAAAACTCTTGAGAAACAACTCAACGAGTTTGTCAATAATACACGTTGGACCTCTACCTCTTTTGCGCCTCAGGAACGCATCGATTGCAGTATGATAATTAATATTAATGATTATGATTCGGACACTTTTCAGGCCAGTATTCAGGTGCAGTCTGTCCGCCCAGTTCACAATTCTACCTATGTAAGTTCGGTTTATAATTTTAATGATAAGGATTTTAATTTTAACTATTTAGAATATCAAAATTTAAATTTTAATCCCACACAATTCCAATCCAACCTAATCTCTGTGCTCACCTTTCATATATATATGATTCTAGGCGTTGATGCCGATACGTTTGAGCTTAATGGAGGAGATGAATATTATGCGCAAGCGAGAGATATAGCCAACTATTCGCAACAAGGCAACGTTCCAGGATGGGCACCACCAAAAGGCGGTGACCAAACCCGTAGAGTGCTCATCGACAATGTATTATCCAAAACATACAGTGCCTACAGAACAGTGCTTTACCAGTACCACCGCGAAGGTTTAGACGTCATGGCTAGTGATGTAAAAAAAGGGAAGACTGCAATAGCTTCAGCATTGATGGGTTTTAATGACTTACATAAAAGCCGTCCAAATTCATTTTTAGTGCGCACTTTTTTTGATGCTAAAGCTGATGAAATCTCTGATATTTTTTCAGCAGGACCCAATGTGAAAATTACAGAACTTGTATCTGTTCTTACTAAAGTAGCCCCCATGCATACCAAAAAATGGGGCAAAATAAAATTCTAAAATTAATTCATTGTTAGCTCAACTCTACATAAAAAATTATGCATTGATCGATGAGCTTGATGTGCGTTTCGATGATGGATTGACCATTATTACAGGAGAAACTGGCGCAGGAAAGTCTATTCTTTTGGGTGGTTTGTCCTTAGTTTTAGGCAAAAGAGTCGATTTTTCAAAGATCAAAGACAGTACAAAAAAGAGTATTATAGAAGGCACATTTAATTTAGAGAATTATAGTTTACAACCCTTTTTTGAGGCCCATGAATTGGAATATGAAATAGAAACCATCATCAGGCGCGAAGTTTTGCCATCAGGAAAATCTCGAGCTTTTGTGAACGATTCTCCAGTAACGCTTCACGTCTTGGATGCCCTTGGGCGACAACTTATCGACGTTCATGCGCAACACGAAACCCTATCATTGACCGATAATGTTTTTCAATTTCAAATTATTGACGCTCTAGCACAGACACATACTCTGTTAGAAGATTATAAATACGCTCTGGAAGATTACAAAAAGAATCAAAACGTTTTGCAGACCTTCGAAGCGCAACAACTTCAATCCAAAAAAGACCATGATTATCATAGTTTTTTACTTCAAGAACTTAAGGGTGCCCAAGTCCTAAACCTTGATTTAAAGGCGTTAGAAGCACAATATGAACAATTGAACAATGTGGATTTTATCCAAAATGAGTTGCAGTTTGCTCAACAAGTCTTGAACAATGAAGATCTTGGCGTATCCACCCATCTTTTTGAATTAAAACAGCGGTTTAATAAATTGAAAAATGTTTCGGAGGTTTATGCTTCTCTTTTTGAGCGCGTACAAAGTGTGCATATTGAATTGGACGATATTTACGCAGAAATTGAACACCACCAAAATATGCTTGAAGCGAATCCTCAATTGTTGTATAACATCGAAGGTCAGCTTAATAAGGTAAATGATTTGTGTGTAAAACATAATGTGCAAACCATCGAAGAATTGAATACTGTATATGAGGACTTGGAACAAAAAGTTGCGCAACTCACTAATTTGGATGCGCAGATTGAAGCGATTCATATTTTGTTAAATAAAAGCCTAAAAAAACTAAACAATTTATCTTCATCCTTGACTGCTAAACGAAAAGCGGTATTGACCAATTTGGAAGATGAATTACACTTACTTCTCAGCGCTTTGGGTATGCCCAATGCAGTATTTAACATCAAGCTTCGGCCAGCTCCAACGTTTTTGGGCAATGGAAAGGATGAGTTACTCTTTTTACTAAAAGCCAATAAAGGAGGTGACTTTTTACCACTGGATAAAGGTGCGTCAGGAGGGGAGCTTTCACGTATTATGTTGGCCGTAAAATATATTTTATCCAAGCACCAAAAATTGCCGACCATCATGTTTGATGAGATAGACACCGGTGTTTCAGGTGAAATTTCGAACAAAATGGCGTCTATTATGCAAGACATGAGTGAGTATATGCAAGTGTTTACCATTACCCATTTGCCGCAAATAGCAGCTAAAGGTACGCATCATTTTAAAGTCTTTAAAGAAGATCGTGACGCAACAACAGTCACACAATTGAAGAAGTTGGATAATGAAGAACGCTTGCAAGAAATAGCACAAATGTTGGGCGGAAAAGAAATAACAGAAACCGCAAAGCAACATGCAAAACAGTTGTTGAATTAGTAGTATATTTGCCCACAAAATTAGATATTCTAAATAATTAAAATATTATGGCACATCAATTACTTAAAGGAAAAAGAGGAATTATTTTTGGCGCTTTAGATCCAAACTCTATCGCGTGGATTACAGCAGAGCGTGTACACGAGGAAGGTGGGACGTTTGTCTTAACCAATGCACCCATTGCGATGCGTATGGGCGCTATTGATGAATTGGCCAAAAAAACTGGTGCACAAGTAATTCCTGCAGATGCCACTTCATTGGAAGATTTACAAAATTTAGTCGATCAATCGGTGGAAATTTTGGGCGGTAAGTTAGACTTTGTGTTGCACTCTATTGGAATGTCGGTTAATGTCCGTAAAGGCCGAGCTTACACGGATCAAAATTACGACTGGACACAAAAGGGGACCGATGTTTCTGCCATGTCTTTTCACAAAGTGATGCAAATATTATACAAGTCCGATGCCATGAATGAATGGGGGAGTATAGTGGCTTTATCTTACATTGCTGCACAACGTGTTTTTCCAGATTATAACGATATGGCCGACAACAAGGCCTATCTAGAAAGTATCGCTCGAAGTTTTGGCTACTTTTTTGGACGCGATAAAAAAGTGCGCGTCAATACGATTTCACAATCACCCACGCCAACAACTGCAGGTAAAGGGGTAAAAGGCTTTGACGGATTTATCGCTTATGCTGAAAAAATGTCGCCGCTTGGCAATGCTACGGCTTTGGACTGCGCCAATTATACCATTACCCTCTTTAGCGACCTAACAATGCGCGTTACACTGCAAAATCTTTACAACGATGGTGGTTTTAGTAACATGGGGGTAAGCGACGCCATCATGGAAAAGTTTGTAGAAGAATAAACAAAACTTTATTGATTTCATAACAATCCACACCAATGGTGTGGTTTTTTTTAATTTAATCGTTAATCTGATTTTAATTTTGTTCAACATTATGTCGAATATATTAGACATTTAATCGATAATTATTGTAATTTTTTTAATTTTCCCACAATTAACAATATGTTTATAAAGATAAACCAAAAATTAACTTTTATGAAAAAAATTACAATTTTAAGTTTTTTGATGTTCGTTTGTATTTCTTACGGACAAACTTTAAATCAGGCTGCTGCGTGGCCAAATACTTCTTGGACAGTTGAAGGTACATACGACGCTTCAGCGTTAATATCTGACCCAACAACAACAGCAAATTTTTCTTATGATGATGATGCATCTGGAGGTGGTTCAACTGACGAAATTCAAGTTCTATCTCCTATAATTGATCTAACTGCTGCCAGTACTGCTGGAGAAACATGGATACAAGTTAGCCACGATTATAACTACAATTTGGGAGATTCTTTCACTTTGGAATATTTTGACGCTGACACAGCTTCATGGAGTCTATGGAGTGATCTGCCGGATAATAGCTCAACAATGGGTAATTGGTGTGGGAATCTTATACCCAATATATCTTCAATTTTAGATATTGGCAGCTTTACTTCGAGCCAGCTAGCGGGTTTTCGTTATCGATTTAATTATACTGCTTCATCTGTATGGGGCTGGGGTGTATGTACTTCATCACCAACGATAAGTTCACAAGCACCACCATCATGCCTTGATCCCTCTTTACTCATGACGTCTAATTTAACCAGTTCATCAGCAGATATTTCATGGACAATTGGTGATTCAGAATCTGCTTGGAACATTGAATATGGTGCTGAAGGTTATACACAAGGTGACGGAACAACAATTGGTGTTACTACCAACCCATACACGCTTTCTGGGCTGACCTCCAATACGGCTTACGATATTTACGTACAAGCCGACTGTGGAGGTGGTGATACTAGTGCATGGGTCGGTCCTGTGAGTTTTTATACTGGATATTGTGTTCCTTCAAATACTTCCTCATCAACCTATATAAATAGTTTTTCAACCACTGGCGCTAACGTAAATGTCGACAATGCCTCTACTGGCTATACAAATTCTGGATATGGCGATTATTCTCAAGGAACTGCAATTGAAACATTTCCAGGAGGAAGTTTTGATTTCTCAGCTTCAATAGTTGGAGGTTCAGCCGGTTTTGCTCTATGGATTGATTTTAACAACGATTTATTCTTTGATACTACTTCTGAAGTTTTATTCAATACCACTGGTTACGGATACGGCCCTTTTACAGGTACAATAGAAATTCCATCAGATCTAGCTGAAGGTAATTATAGACTCCGAATGATGACTGATTATAGTGATTCTAACCCCTCAGCGGCAACTGGGGATAGTGCATGTAGTTTTAATAGCACTCGAGGTGAAGTTGAGGATTATACGGTTACCTTGGTTGCTCCGCCAGCAGACGCTATGGATTGGAATAATTTGCAATGGCTTCAACCTACCGCAGATGGTTCTGCAGGAAGCAGAACTTCAGTAACTGTTGATGCTGGCACATCCATTTCAGCATATGCTCAGGGCTATGAAAGTGGTGTAACCGATACTACTGTTGGATCTGCTGGTGCAGGTATAGAGTGTTGGATAGGAATTCATAATGAAAATACAGACCCTGCCACTTGGCCTGCTTCAGCTTGGAGCGTAGCCACTTTTGATTCTGAACAAGGAAATAATGATGAATATTTACTAACAACTAGTGATGCTCCAGTTGGAACAAATTATGTAGCATCACGCTGGCGATTAAATAACGCTGGGTATACTTATGGTGGGACTAATCCTTCAGGTTCCGGAAATACACCAGGGGGCCCATGGGATGGCACTACTAATCTGAGTATACAACTCATCGTCAATCCAATTGCGAATGATGATTGTTCTGGCGCTATTGCTTTAACTGTGAATTCAGATTTAGCATGTGGAACGGTTACTTCTGGCTCTGTCGAATTTGCCACAGATTCAGGAGTTACCAACAGCACATGTTACGGAACAGAAGATGATGATGTCTGGTATAGCTTTGTAGCAACATCTGAGACTCATGTCGTTTCATTGTCAAGCGTTTCAGGTTCTAATACAGACATGTATCACGTTCTATATGCTGGAGATTGTAATACTTTGGGTGATGCCATAAAATGTTCTGACTTCAACACCAGTGAGACTACCGGGCTTACAATTGGGAATACCTATTATGTACAAGTATTCACTTATACGTCAACACCAGGTCAAAACACAAGCTTTGATATTTGTGTAGGTACACCGCCACCGCCACCTGCAAATGATAATTGTTCGGGAGTTATTGATCTAGCTTCTTTGACAAGTCCTGTAACAGGTTCTACTACTTACGCTAATAATGATTTTGTTTTAGACTGTTTGTCATTTACTTCTGCAAAGGATGTTATTTACTCTATTCAAGTACCAGCTGGTGCTACTTTAAGTATAGGACAAACTTCTAATACTTACGACTCTCAACACTCATTAAGATATGGAAATGTATGTCCTGGAGATGAGTTGATTGTTTGTTCAGATGATCCGGATACACAGACTGAGACTTGGGTAAACGATACCGGTGCAGATCAAACTGTCTATTGGATTCAGTCAGCTTATGGTTCTGGAAGTGGAGATTATACATTGTCATGGACCATGACTCCTTTAAGTGTTGATGATCAAACTTTAAAACAATTTACATACTTCCCGAACCCCGTGAATGATGTATTGACCATCAAAGCACAAAAACCGGTTGAAGACATTACGGTCTTCAATATGCTTGGACAAGTGGTTAAGCGTCAAGCGCCTAACACTATGGATTGTACTGTAGATTTATCTGCAATGCAGCCAGGTGCATATTTTGTACAAGTTTCTATCGACAATACAGTAGAAACCGTACGTGTCTTGAAAAAATAATTTTTTTCGAATCCTACATAAAAACTCCGCTTCGGCGGAGTT
>JAQCJC010000092.1 GCA_027593245.1 Bacteroidota bacterium
CTTATTTTTGCGTAAATTTTTGTTAATAGATTTTTGATCTTATTTACATGAAAAAATTGCGCCAAAGTTTAGAAACCACTCCAAACGTTGATATGAAGCAGGAAAACATCCTTCAGCCCCTCTCGAAACTCATCCTTTTGAGCTTATTATTTTTATCTATTTTTTATTCACCACTTCTTGCACAAGACGCTGACCCCGTTAAAGGAAAGTCGCTATTTAATGCTAATTGTGCAGCCTGTCATCAACTGGATAAAAAAATGACAGGACCAGCCCTTCGCTATGTCCAAAACCGACTTAGTGAAGACGAAGGTTTGGATCGCGAATGGTTGAATGCATGGATTAGAAATAGTGCTGCAGTTATAAAATCAGGTGACGCATACGCCAACAAAATTTATGCTGAGTACAATGGCGCCGCAATGACTGCTTTTCCTCAGTTTTCGGATGAAGATATTTCCAATATTCTTGCCTACACCGCACAAGACAAAGCAGTGCCTGTTGCAGTAACAGCCGACGCTGGAACAGCCCCTTCAACCACAGAAGGAGGTTTGTCAAAAGATGTCATCCTTGGAGCATTGGCAATTCTTTTTGCATTACTCGCCCTTGGGTTATTTTTGGTTAATAAAACCCTCAGGAGGTTTGCCGTTGCAAATGAAGTTGAGATTCAAGAAGCCGTAAAGCGCCCATCACTTTGGAAAGCATTTCTGAAAAACCAATTTTTGTTACTTGTCACCGCAATCTTCTTTTTGTTGTCCAGTGCTTATTTCGTATACGGATACTTCATGCAAGTGGGAATTGATCAAGGCTACGAACCTATTCAACCCATTCATTATTCGCATAAAATACATGCAGGAGACAATGGTATTGATTGTAAATATTGCCATTCCTCAGCACGTGTGAGTAAGCACTCTGGAATACCCTCCTTGAATGTGTGTATGAACTGTCACAAATCTATATATGAAGTAGCACCATCAACGGCCACAGAAGAGTATAGCAAAGAATTTTATGATGGTGAAATACAAAAGCTTTACGACGCTGTTGGTTGGAATGATGCAGAACAGAAGTACACAGGTAAAACCAAGCCTGTTAAGTGGGTTAGAATTCATAACCTCCCAGACTTTGCCTATTTTAACCATTCGCAACACGTTTCAGTAGCGGGCTTAGAATGTCAAACTTGTCACGGACCTGTTGAGGAGATGGAAGTTATGTACCAATATTCACCACTGACCATGGGTTGGTGCATCAATTGCCATAGAGAAACAAACGTAAAAGTCAATGATAATGGCTACTACGAAAAAATTCATGAAGCATTATCAAAGAAATATGGCGTTGATAAATTAACAGCGGCCCAAATGGGTGGATTGGAATGTGGAAAATGCCACTATTAAACAATTAATAAAGATTTAAGTAACACTATAATATATGTCATCAAACAAGAAATACTGGAAAAGTGTTGAGGAGCTAAACCCGAACCAAAGCTCTGCCGTTGAGACGCTTAAACACAAAGAATTTGTAGAGGAAATTCCTGTGGATGAGTTTCTAGGAGACAAGCCCACTTTAGAGTCTTCTGAAACAACGCGTCGTGATTTCTTAAAATACGTTGGGTTTAGTACCGCTGCAGCTTCCTTAGCTGCTTGTGAGGGGCCTGTGATAAAGTCTATCCCTTATGTAGTTCAACCAGAGCAAATCATTCCAGGCGTTGCAAATTATTATGCTACTGCTATATCAAATGGTTATGATTTTGCAAGCCTACTGGTTAAAACAAGAGAAGGAAGACCCATCAAGGTGGAGTCCAATTCACTAGCTAAAGCTAATGGAAGTATCAATGCAAGAGTGCAAGCTTCTGTTCTGGATTTGTATGATAATCAGCGTGTTGCAGGGCCTACCAAAGCAGGTGAAGCAATTACTTGGGACGCTTTCTATAAAGAAGTAGGAGAAAAACTTGAAGCTCTAAAAGGTTCAGAAAAAAAAGTTGTGTTGTTAACTCAAACTTTTGCGAGCCCGAGTACTTCAAAATTGATTTCAGAATTTCAAGACAACTATGAGAATGTTTCTCATATAGTTTATGATGCCATTTCAGAATCTGCAGCAGCAGATGCCTATCAAGCAAAGTATGGCCGTAGAGGACTTGCAAATTATGATTTTGAAAAAGCAAAAACAATTGTTTCTATAGGTGCAGATTTCCTTGGCGACTGGCAAGGAGGAGGATTTGATTCTGCATATGCCAAAGGGCGTATTCCAAAAAATGGAACCATGTCACGTCACATACAGTTTGAGTCTAATATGACACTTTCTGGAGCAAATGCGGATAAACGAGTACCACTAAAACCATCTCAGCAAAAACGTGCACTAGCAAGACTTTATGGAAAACTTACAGGAACTTCTGTAAATGTAACCTTGCCTGCGGGAATTGAATCTGCGGTTGATGCTGCAGCAAGAGAATTGTTAAAAGCAGGATCGAATGGTGTTGTTCTTACAGGAATTCAAGATTTGTATGCTCAGAGTTTGGTTTTGGAAATTAATGCATTTTTAAACAGTAAAGCATTCGACCCAAAGACCACAATTTTAACGCGTCAAGGTAATGATGCTGCGGTTGCAAAACTTGTAGCTGATATGAATGCAGGAAAAGTTGGTGCAGTACTAATGGCTGGTGTAAATCCAGCATATACTTTACCAAATGCAGCAGCCTTTGTTGAAGGACTTAAAAAGACTGAATTGTCGGTGACTTTTTCCATGAAAAACGACGAAACTGCATCTGCTTCTGAATTTGTAGCTGCGGCACCTCACTATCTCGAATCTTGGGGTGACCTAGAAATTAAATCAGGTCAATATGGGCTTATACAGCCAACAATTCGTCCATTGTTCGACACCAAACAATTTCAAGATGTTCTTCTCGTTCTCAGTGGAAGCACAAAATCATATAATGAATACACAAAATCATTTTGGATTTCGGATATTCTAAAAGGCGAATCATTTAATAACGCACTTCACGATGGCGTTTTTACTGATTCTAGCTCTGTAACTGTTGACACTACAGCTGTCTCAGTCAAATCAATTGATGCGTCTGTTGCGGTCAGGACTTTAGCAAAAGCAAAGTTTGCATCTTTTGAGTTAACTCTTTATCCAAAAACAGGGATGGGTGATGGACAACAAGCCAACAACCCTTGGCTCCAAGAATTTCCAGACCCATTAACCCGTACAACATGGGATAACTATCTAACTGTATCTGCAGCAGATGCAAAGGAGTTAGGTTTTGAAAACACTAACGATGCTAATGGAGGCTTGAATGGAACCTATGCTGATGTAACCGTCAATGGTATAACTGTAAAAGCACCAGTGATTATTCAACCCGGTCAAGCTCGAGGAACAGTAGGTTTATCTTTTGGCTATGGCCGCAGTGCTGGACTGAAAGAAGAAATGCAAACAGGTGTAAATGCCTATCCACTTTATCAAAATTTTAATTCCACTCCTTCAGTTTCTATAGAAGCTGCAGCTGGGAAACACGAATTTGCTTGTGTACAATTACACAATACATTGATGGGGCGTGGAGATATTATAAAGGAAACCACTTTAGAAATTTTCAACACCAAAGATGCAGAGCAATGGAACCCAACAGCGGTAGTTTCTTTAAATCATATTGAAACTCCAGTGAGTTCTCCAGATGTCGATCTTTGGGATGAGTTTGATCTTTCCATTGGGCATCACTTCAATCTTTCTATCGATTTAAATTCTTGTACGGGTTGTGGTGCATGTGTGATAGCATGTCATGCCGAAAACAACGTTCCTGTTGTAGGAAAAGAAGAAATCAGAAGAAGCCGTGATATGCACTGGTTGAGAATTGACCGCTATTACTCTTCAGATGAAACCTTTGAAGGGGATAACCAGACAAAAGATAATATAGCAGGATTAGGAAGTTCGCTAAGTACTTTTGGTGAAATGGAATTACCATCCGAAAATCCTCAAGTAGCCTTCCAGCCAATCATGTGCCAACACTGTAATCATGCACCATGTGAAACAGTTTGTCCAGTTGCGGCAAGTTCACACGGAAGACAAGGTCAAAACCACATGGCGTACAACCGTTGTGTTGGTACGCGTTATTGTGCAAACAACTGCCCTTATAAAGTACGCCGATTCAATTGGTTCCTATATAACGGGAACGATGAATTTGACTATCATATGAATAACGACTTAGGGCGTATGGTCATAAACCCTGATGTAACGGTACGTTCGAGAGGGGTCATGGAAAAATGTTCGATGTGTATTCAAATGACACAAAAAACAATTTTGGATGCCAAACGTGACGGTAGACCAGTAGATGTGAATGGCTTTAAAACGGCTTGTTCATCGGCTTGTGATAGTGGCGCAATTGTTTTTGGTGATATCAACAATAAAAAAGATGAGGTTACAAAACTTAAAGATGATGAGCGGGCTTATCATCTGTTAGAGCATGTTGGCACAAAACCGAATGTAGTCTATCAAGTAAAAGTAAGAAACACAAAAGAAGCATAACTAACAAAGAAATAAAATTAAACTATGGCGTCTCATTACGAAGCACCGATAAGAAGACCACTCGTAACAGGTGAAAAATCATACCACGATGTCACTCTTGATGTAGTTGCACCAGTAGAAGGAAAAGCAAATAAACAGTGGTGGATTGTGTTCTCTATAGCCTTAGCCGCTTTTGGCTGGGGTCTTGGGTGTATGATTTATACAATATCTACAGGAATAGGAACCTGGGGATTAAATAAAACTGTTGGTTGGGCATGGGATATTACTAACTTTGTCTGGTGGGTAGGTATTGGACATGCCGGAACACTTATTTCTGCAGTACTTCTTTTATTTAGACAAAAATGGCGTATGGCGATTAATAGATCAGCTGAGGCCATGACGATATTTTCTGTAATTCAGGCAGGATTATTTCCAATCATTCACATGGGCCGTCCTTGGTTGGCTTATTGGGTATTGCCTATTCCAAATCAATTTGGTTCACTATGGGTGAATTTTAATTCTCCTTTATTATGGGATGTATTTGCAATTTCCACATACCTATCGGTTTCATTAGTATTCTGGTGGACTGGATTATTACCTGATTTTGCAATGATTCGCGATCGTGCCGTTCGCCCTTTTCAAAAGAAAATTTATTCTTTATTGAGTTTCGGATGGTCAGGAAGAGCAAAAGATTGGCAACGCTTTGAAGAAGTATCCTTGGTCCTAGCGGGATTGGCCACACCACTTGTTCTTTCAGTTCACACTATTGTATCTTTTGACTTTGCCACATCTGTCATTCCAGGATGGCACACCACTATTTTTCCTCCATATTTTGTGGCGGGCGCTATTTTCTCTGGATTTGCAATGGTAAACACACTCCTTATCATTATGAGAAAGGTGTGTAATCTTGAAGATTATATCACAGTACAACACATCGAATTGATGAACATTGTAATCATGATTACAGGTTCAATTGTAGGTGTAGCATACATCACTGAGTTGTTTATTGCATGGTATTCTGGAGTAGAATACGAGCAATATGCCTTCTTAAATAGAGCTACAGGTCCCTATTGGTGGGCATATTGGGCAATGATGTCTTGTAATGTATTCTCTCCACAATTTATGTGGTTTAAGAAATTAAGAACCAGCATCATGTTTTCATTTGCCATTTCTATTGTAGTGAATATAGGAATGTGGTTTGAGCGTTTTGTAATTATTGTTACATCGTTGCACAGAGATTATTTGCCATCCTCATGGACCATGTTTTCGCCAACCTTTGTAGATATTGGAATTTTTATTGGAACCATTGGTTTCTTCTTTGTGTTATTTTTACTTTATTCAAGAACTTTCCCAGTGATTGCTCAAGCAGAGGTAAAAACAATTTTGAAGTCTTCTGGTCAGCGTTATAAAAATATTAGAGAAGCTGGAGACAGTTTGGTAGGGACAGGATCAGATGATCGTACCTCCAAAAAGCCAAAAGCAAAAACAACACCTAAAAAGAAAAAAGACTAAATATGGGAGCATCAAAAGTTATTCATGCCTTATATACAGATGATGATGTATTGATGTCTGCAGTGAAAACTGTAAAGGCAGCAAAGCACCACATCGAAGAAGTTTACACCCCCTTTCCAGTGCACGGATTG
>JAQCJC010000012.1 GCA_027593245.1 Bacteroidota bacterium
AAGATTAAAATAAATAAGTGTAATTTGGAATTTTAATTCTATTCTTACTATATTTGATTAAATTTTTAATAAAACCGCTTATAAAATAACATTACTTTTTAATCAATTTTTTAACGCATCACTACCAAGTGATGAAAAAATAAGTAATGTTATGAATGTCAAATTTTTAAGCGACGCCCAACTCGTTCGTAATTATATTTCAGGTGAAGAATCTGCACTATCCATATTAATTAATAGACACCAACAGCGTCTTTATGGCTTTATTTTTTCAAAAGTTTATGACCGCGATGCAACAGAGGATATTTTTCAAGATACTTTTATCAAGGTAATTCGTACACTAAAAAAAGGGAAATACAATGAGCAAGGAAAATTCTTACCATGGGTAATGCGCATAGCGCACAATCTAATTATTGATTACTTTAGAAAAAATAAACGAATGCCTAAGTTTAAAAATAATGGTGACTTTGATGTTTTTTCTGTTCTTTCTGATGGAAGTTCTAATGCTGAACATAAGATTATTCAGGGACAAATCACAAATCATTTACGTTTACTATTGGAGGAATTACCTCAAGATCAAAAAGATGTCATCAAAATGAGGTTGTACCAAGATATGAGCTTTAAAGAAATTTCAGACAATACAGGAGTGAGTATTAATACTGCCCTTGGGCGTATGCGTTATGGACTTATTAATTTGAGAAAAATGATTGATAAACACAACATAAATTTAATAAATGACTAGAGTGTAAAATATATTTTAATTTTTTGCGTTAGACTTTAAACAATACAATCAAAAACGGCGCATGAAAAAACTTTACACTGAACAACCTTTAAATTACGAACAATTAAAACCTAGAGAAGAGACGGTTAATTTTCTTCTAAATTATTCGAAAGCACTCAAAATTATACCAATTGGTGCATTAAATTTTGAGACTTTTATAAACTAAATCTTGATTTTTTAAAAGCCCTGGATAAGTTCAGGGCTTTTTTATGCTGTTTAATATTGATTTGCGGCCAACAGTCTTTGTGATTAGATCATTATTCAAATTCCAACCACGTGCAGGGGAGTATTCGCGACCATACCATATAATTTGCAAATGCAGATCATTCCAAAGTGCTTTTGGGAACAATCGTTTGGCGTCTTTTTCGGTTTGTGCCACGCTTTTGCCGTTGGATAAATTCCAACGGTACATGAGCCGGTGAATATGTGTATCTACAGGAAAAGCAGGCACACCAAAGGCCTGCGCCATGACCACACTAGCCGTTTTGTGTCCTACAGCTGGTAGGGCCTCCAGAGCTTCAAAACTTTGGGGAACTTGTCCGTTGTGTTGTTCAATCAAAATTTGAGACAAGCCATAAATCCCCTTGCTTTTCATTGGAGAGAGTCCACAGGGGCGGATGATGGATTTGATGTCTTCAACGGTCATTTTAACCATGTCATAGGGGTTATCGGCCTTGGCAAAAAGTAACGGTGTGATTTGATTGACGCGGACATCGGTACATTGAGCAGAAAGCAAGACGGCAATCAGCAAAGTGTAAGGATCCTTGTGATTTAACGGTATTGGAATTTCAGGGTATAAATTATTTAAGGTTTTTATAACAAAATTTACCTTTTCTTTTTTAGTCATTCGATTATCTTTGTATATATCAAATATACTAAATATGACTACATTACAAATTGGCGACAAAGCCCCTGATTTTCAAAGTATTAATCAAGATGGAAACGCCGTAAGTTTGTCCGATTTTAGCGGCAAAAAGTTGGTGCTTTTCTTTTATCCAAAAGCGAGTACTCCGGGCTGTACTTTGGAAGCATGTAATTTAAGTGACAATTACAGTCGTTTTGTGGCGCAAGGTTATGATGTTTTAGGCGTTAGTGCCGATAATACAAAGCGTCAATCTAACTTCAAAAATAAATTTGAATTTCCTTATGATTTATTGGCCGATGAAGACAAAATCGTGATTAATGCTTATGGCGTTTGGGGCCCAAAAAAGTTTATGGGTCGAGAGTATGACGGTATACACCGCATTACATTTGTGATTGACGAGAAGGGCATTATTGAGAACATTATAACTAAGGTCAAAACAAAAGAGCACACTGAGCAGATCTTGTAGTAAATTTTAGAATTTATTTACTTCGTTTGAGCCTCTTTTTCAGAAAACCCGAACAACTGTTGATCTTTAATCATGTTGGAAACTACAGACGGGAGTAGGGGTTCCCAACCTTCCTCTCCATTGGCAATCATTTTGAGTACTTTGCGGGAGAAGATATTCAATATTTCGGGTCTATAGTTTTTGATATCAACAAGTTTACCTGTGTATTTAAAGAATTTATACAATTCCTTCATCCTTGGGTGTACTTTTAAATTTTCACTAGTGATGAGGGTTCCTTCCTCACTAAGCATAGGGTAGAGGTATACTTTTAAATCTTTATGGAAAAGCTTGCCAAATGCTTCTAGGATCCCCCCTGAAAGATGACGATAGTATTTTTCATCAAAAATATCAATAAGGTTGTTTACACCCATCGACAATACCATTCTTTTCTTAGAGTACAAATTGAAGTATTCTACTAACTTATAGTACTCTTGAAAATTAGATATAAGAACGGTCTGACCCAGAGAACAAAGTAATCTTGCACGGTCCATAAAATCCTGTTCATCAATTTCACCACCAGATGCTCTCAAGTTTGATAAAGTGATTTCAAAAACGACTTGGGTTTTTTCAAGGTCCACTTTGTTTTCTTTTTTGAACATTTCAAAAGAGTTTTCATACATGTCAACATTAACTCTAGTAACAGGTCTAAAACTTCCTCTGAAGGCCAAAATATTCTTTTTGTACAGCATACGCGCAGGCAAGACGTTATTCCCATCTGGAGCGAACATAACGGCATCGGTCATGCCATTTTTTACCAGTTGTAAACTCATCAAACGGTTGTCAACCTCTTTAAATAAAGGCCCCGAAAAGTTAATAGTATCAATTTCAAGCTGATCTTTGCTGATATGATCGTATAGGTAACGCAATAACTTCTTGGGCATATTGTGCTTGTAAAAAGCCCCATAAATAAGGTTAGTGCCTAATTTTCCAAGTGTCTCTTGTTGCAATCGAGCATCATTTTCTTTAAATCGTACATGAAGTATAATTTCATTGTATGCTTCGCTTGGATCAATTTGATATTTGATTCCAACCCATCCGTGCCCTTTGAAGCGTTTTGCAAAATCGATTGTAGTAACGGTATTCGCATAGCTAAAAAACATTTTATTGGGTTGATCTTTTCTTGGAATACGTTCTTCAATGAGTTTTACTTCATGAGTCAACATTTTTCTTAGCCGGTTTTCAGTTACATAACGCCGGTCGCCTTCAACCCCGTAAATAGCATCACTAAACTCCTTATCGTAGGCAGACATGGCTTTTGCGATTGTTCCTGATGCCCCACCTGCACGGAAAAAGTGGCGAACGGTTTCTTGACCAGCACCAATTTCAGCAAAGGTCCCATATATGTTTTCGTTGAGGTTTATACGTAAAGCTTTGTCTTTGAGGGACGGTACGCTTTCAATTTTAGCATCTCCTTTTAAGGTTATTTCCATCTTTACAGTCTGTAGTTCATGAGTTACACAAAGTTAGAATATTAACCAACGTAACAAAAAAAAATACTCTATTTTTGTAAAAATTTTACACCAAATTGAAGGTTACTTTCCTAGGAACTGGCACATCTCAAGGTATTCCCATTATAGGAAGCACTCATCCTGTGTGTTTGAGCACTAACCCAAAAGACAAACGTTTACGGGTTTCTGTATTGATCGAATGGGATGATTTGTCAGTTTTAATTGATTGTAGTCCCGACTTCCGTCAACAACTCCTTAGAACGAGTTGTACTAAAATTGATGCTGTTTTATTTACCCACGAACACAGTGATCATACCGCAGGTATCGACGATTTACGACCTTTTTATTTTCGCCAGGGCAACTTACAAATTTTTGCCCATGATCGTGTACTGAATGCATTAAAACAACGATTTGGTTATATTTTTAAAACAGAAAATAAATATCCTGGGGTGTTGTCCTTAGAAACACATTCTATTCAAAATAAGTTCTTTTACATAGGTCATAAAAAAATATTACCTATTGAAGTTTTTCACCATAAACTTCCTGTTTTTGGATTTAGAGTTGGTTCTTTTGCTTACATCACTGATGCTAAAACTGTTTCGGATACAGAGCTGGATAAGCTCAAAAACTTAGATGTTCTTGTTGTCAATGCACTTCGTATAGAACCACATTTATCACATTTTAACCTAGAGGAAGCTTTAGCATTTATCAAAAAGGTAAGTCCAAAAAAAGCATATTTAACCCATATTAGTCATCATCTTGGTTTCCATGATGAGGTGCAAAAAACTCTACCCCAATCAGTTCATTTAGCCTATGATCAATTAGAAATTTATTTATAGATGAAATCAAAATTCCTCACTTACGCTTTTCTTTTTACTGTATTGGTAGTTATTTTTCAGTATGTCAACTCAAAACAAATTATCGACAAATATGAAAAAGACATTAAAATGTATAAAGTTAAAATTGAACAACTTGAAGTACAAAATTCAGAACTGAAATCGAAGCTTCAACTAATTTTAGAAGATTAAACCCTTTCTACAAGCCATTTTCTAAACTCAAAAAAGTTTTGTGGTGCTACGCCATGACCCACAGGAAATTCACTATACGTGTGTTTTATCCCTTTCTCCGTCAAAAAATTAGGTGTTTCTCTCGCCCAGTCTACTGGAATAACTTGATCAGAACTTCCGTGTGAGCAATAAAAATCAAGATGACTAAAATCTTTTTTTGTTCGATCTTCTTCAATAAATTCCTTACATATATAACCACTTAAACCTATAACATTTTTAATTAACTCAGGACGATTAATAGCCAATGCCATACTCAAAATACAACCTTGACTAAAGCCCAATAAGCTCACGTTATTTTTATCAAGATCATATTGGGTGCATGCTTGCTCAATACAGTTAATAATGGTTTTCATCGCTTCCTGAGCTTGTTCAACATCGTTCCATTTGTTTTGCTGTGCATCAAAATTTATCGCATACCATGCATTACCATAAGGTTGAAGTTTGTGTGGTGCTCGCAAGGAAAGAATAAATAGTTCGTTCGGAAGTTCATCTGCAAAAGAAAATAAATCACTTTCATCACTTCCGTAGCCGTGTAAAAGTACCAAAAGTGGTGCATTTTTTTTTATTAGCGATGGTCTTATTTTTGCGTAAAGAGGAAGTTGTTTTGCGCTCACTTAAGATAAATTTTTAAAAATATTTTGATAAAACTTTCCAACTAGGGGTACTGGAGTTTTTTTTCCGGCAAGCGCCGTCGAAATTCCATAAAAAATTAAAACTGCAAAACAAATCCAAAATGAAGAGGTTATCATCCAACTGTCAAAATTACCAATAATATATCCTAAAGAAAAAAAGCTCAACCACAACCCAAGAGATTGTCGGATGTGAAAACTTATTATTTCATTCTTCCGCTCTTTGTTGTTCAGATATGCAATGAGCAAACCAATGAGGTATAAATAACTCACGAATGCCATATTTTTTTCTGAATTCATTTTAATCAATTAATTGTTCAAAACACATTGGTTATTCCCTAATATTCCATAAACAGTTCCTTTAAGACGTTGACCAACAAATAGAGAGTTTTTAGACTTAGATGATATAAATGAGCTGCTAAAAGTGTAGGTTGGGCTGGGATTAAATAAGGTGATCTGACATGGATTTCCAACCTCTATGGGTTGATCATCAATTCCAAATCGATTTTTACCAGCTGTGAGCAGTTCGATAGTTTTTTTTGTAGAAAAAATAGAGTTTAGAGCTCCAAAGGCACTTTCTAGACCAGTTGTTCCGTAGGCCGCAAAATCAAATTCTACTTTTTTCAGTTCAATAGATAGGGGGTTATGATCTGACGTTACCATATCGATGGTACCGTCTTTTACAGCTGTGATAAGCGCATCTACGTCCTCTTGTGTTCTCAGAGGAGGGTTTACTTTGAAGTTTGTATTGTAATTTTCTAGAGATGAATCAGTAAAAATTAGATTATGAATTGGAACGCTACAACTCACATCCAGCCCTTTTTGTTTAGCTTCACGGACAAGCGCTACTGATTTTGAAGTTGAAATAGTTGGAATATGCAAACAGCCCCCTGAGTATTCTAAAATAGCAAGATCTCGAGAAACTTGTAATTCTTCTGCAAGGTTTGGGCTTCCTTTTAAGCCTAACTTAATACTTGTAGTTTGTTCATTAATAACCCCTGAACCCGCAATTTTTTGATCTAGAGGAAAAGATTGAACAAGTCCCCCAAAACTCGCTGCATATTGCAGCGCAATTTTTAAAATATTTGGGTTGTCAATAGGTTTTTTATAATCCCCAAATGCCACAGCTCCAGCCTTAAACATATCGTAAATTTCAGCAAGCCTAGTTCCTTTTGCACCTTCTGTAAGTGCTCCGATTGGATGAAGTTTCGTTGCTGTCTTTTCTGATTTGTTTTGAGCAAAGGCCACATCTGAATGACTGTCAATTACTGGAAATGTATTTGGATTCAGCGCTACGTCAGTAAACCCAGATATTGCTGCTGTTGCCAACCCATTTTCGATAGTTTCTCTATCTTCAAACCCTGGTTCACCAAAAGACACACTACTATCGAACCAACCTTGTGAAACGTGAAGGTTATCCAATTGAATAACTTGATAATTGTGGGGATTTTTTATCGAATCAGCTATTTGACTTATGCTTCCGTTTTCAACTAAAATATCTTGTGTTTTGTTGTGAAAATCACTTTTTGAATCAAGAATGGTAGCTGATTTTATGAGTACGTTCATTTAAAAAATTTTAAGATGAGCATTTCTAAAGCCAAAAATATTAGCGCAAAAATAACAAACCATTTCCATAAAGCCTTAATGTTTACAGTACTTTTTACAATATCCAAACAGTTTTGTATTGATTCAGCTATTGAATCTGCTGCAATTTCATCAATGTTTATGTACTGCAAAATACTTTCATCGCTTGCGTAATTGAAACTCAAATATTGTAAAGTATCGCCTTTGTGGTGTAAGGCATAATGTCCCGCCTTATCTGGTCGATTTTTAGTAGTTATTTGTTGTTTTGAATTTTGTTTATGTTGTAACGGAATAAAACTTCCTTCCTTATTGCTTATGCGCAACACATCATCCCTACCTAATGTTCTTTTAGTGTCTATCTTGTGTTCGTCTCCTATGCGGTATTGTACTTTAGGTATTTTAAAACTCGATGTTCCGATACTATAAAAAGTAGGAACAACCAGGGGCGAGTAGATGAAGTTTGAATCGGCACTACTTATGTTTGAGGCAAAAATAAATACGTTTTCGTGTTGCACTAAAAAAGGTGTGTCATCTTGAAAGTACAACAAGGTATTGGCGGTTTTGTTTAAGCCATAAGAATTGGTTGCTTTTGGGAATTCAAAATTCTTTACTTTGTCCTCAAAAGCAGCAGTATATATCGGGTGATCAAAATTTATTTTGGTGATCTTTTTTTCAATTTTTAGTGAATTAGTTATTATAATATTTTGCACATCAAATAAAGGGCTGTAAGATGGAAGTTCGCTGGAATTTGAAGGAATTATAACAACGTGGCCTCCAGATTCTTTATAACTTTTTAAACTAAGTTGCAGCGCCTCAGGAATACGTTCAAGTGCATCCAGAACAATCAAATCTTGTTTTGGAATGTCAGTATACACTGTTTGGTTTACATTTTGAAAATTATAGATAAATTCATTTTTAGTAAATATGCGTGGTAAGTAGGTGTTTGTTTTCTTGCCAATTGCCAGTACACTGATTCGCTTTTGTTTGGCTATACTGAAGTAATATTCATCATCAAAACTTAGTCCGTTATCGTCTAGAATGAGTTTACCTTTATCGATTTCTCGCTTTGGGACATAAATTGACGTGCTGTACTTATTACTTTTTTTTAATGTTGATTTTCCAATCAGTTTTTGATCATCGTAAACACTAAGCGTTATGTTTTCATTTTTGCCAGTACTGCTGTTCGCTTTTATGTCTAATTTGTATTCATCAGCAAGAGCTAAAATTTCAAGTTTTTCAATAAAATTATTTTCAGGATTTAAAGGTTTTTTTTGGATTAAAATCAGCTTATACCCATTATCTCTCTTCTCTTCATTAATAGGGGAGTTGGTAGACTGAAAATCAGAAATTACAATAAAAAACTTTGGATTATTAACCTGATCAGAGAACATCATTTTCCCTTTAGAAAGGATGGTTTTAATATCCAGTTGCCGCTGTGTGTAATCCATATCCAAAAGGTCATTTTGCAATGCATTAATTGTTGTATTTTGGTATGTTTTTGTATTTGTGAAAATATTAATTTCCAGATCATGATCTAGATGGGTTATGATATCTTGAATTGAGCGTTCTAATAGCATTCCTTTTGAATCTACAGCCTGCATACTAAAAGAGTTATCCAGATAAATGACTAGTTCTGGCCTTATCTCTTTTGTTTTTAGATTTGAAAAGTAGGGTTGCGCAAAGGCCATAATAATACAGCTAAGCGCTAATAATCTAAGACTTAAAACCAACCATCTTTTAAGAGTCGAACTTCTGCGCGTTTGCAGTTTAATGGTTTTTAAAAATGCAAGATTTGTAAACTCTTGAACTTTGAATCGCCTTAGCTGAAATAAATGCACTAGGATTGGGATGATCAGTGCGCTAAGAGCATATAAAATTTCTGGATGTGCAAATTGCATTTAATAGTTGTTTTTCGAATGTAAATATAAATCCCTTATGTGAAGAAAAAGTAATCTTTCATGTGTTTTTTATTTTGTTGATTAAAATAATTAACCATAAATTCTTGAGCATTTTCATTAGCAACAGTAATGATGCTTTGGCTTTTATTTATTTCTGACAAAGTGGACCACGGCTTAAGAATTTTCCCATATATATTTTTTCCAATTTTTTTTGGATTATCGCAGATCCATTCGAATGGGATTTTTATTTTTAAAAGTAAAGCGGCTAATTTTTTACCTTTTTTACCAGCGCCCCATAGCACCAGTGTCTTGGAATTATCGTAGGACAATTCTAAAAAGTATTTTAATTTTAAGTCAACGAAGGAATTCTCTGCATAATTAGGACTTGTTCTGGATGTACGTACTGCATAATCGCGCCAACGGTGAAGTATGTTTTTTGATGGAATACACTTTAAACCAAATTTAAAAAACCGAAAAGCCAAATCGTAATCTTCAGGGTAGGTATTGGATTGAAAACCTCCGCACTTATCAAAATCCACACGATGTACCATCCAACAAGGCGAAGGAATGACACATTCCTTATAAAGTTCATTAAAGTTACACCCTACTGATATTAGCTTGTTGAGCCATTTCTCATAGCGTTTATAACCATCATTAATCCCTGTTTCTGAAAAATATTCAACCAAACCTAAGGCTATGTGCCCCTTGCCCTTGGAATATAAATCGAGCTGCATTGCTTGAAGTTTTTTAGGCATCATAATATCGTCACTATCCATACGAGTGATTAAATTTCCATTGCAATCATCATAAGCCGTGCACAAAGCAGTTATAATTCCTGAACCTTTATTTTTTAAACACTTGATTCTTGAATCATTTTTCGCATAATTTTGAACAATTTTTGCGCTATTATCTGATGAATGGTCATCCACAAAAATTGCTTCCCAATCCGAAAATGTTTGATTTAAAATAGAATCGATACACTCTGGTAAATAGGCCGCAGTATTTTTAAAAGGGATGAGTACGCTAATTTTGGTTTTTGGCATTAGTACTTAGCTGCTTTTCCATCAGCGGAAGATGCTTTGATAAATGCTCTTAAATCCTCGTTGGATTGAATTAAGTCCTCATTGCGCAAATACATCATATGTCCACTTCGGTAGCCTTTAAATGATAGACGATCTTTCATTTTTCCACTTGGGTCTATTTGAGACAAAGTATATTTTGCACTAAAATAAGTTGTAGCTCCATCGTAATAACCAGATTGGTTAAGTACTTTTAGATATGGATTTTGTGCCATAGCTAAGCGTAAATCGTCTCGGGTGTTATCGTTGTCGTTATTCCAAGGTTGTACTGAGCCAAACATATTGTATTTTAAGTCTGTCACAAATTTTAGTTCATTTTTGATGTAATGATTTATTGCCGGTGTGAAAGAGTGCAGCCACGAAGTCAACTCAGCACTGTAATCAGGACTAGTTCCCGATTCCTTTTTGTCAATTCCTAAATAGCGAGAATCCAACCGTCCTATCGTTTGTCCTGTTTTATCGCGAAGTAATTCTTTCCAAAAAAAACGATTGGGTACATCCAAATTATGTTGTAAAATAACTTTTTGACTTAATCCAGAATAGAGCGCCATTTTTTCGCTAATTTTCATTTTTTCGTCATCGCTTATAAATCCACCTTTGGCTAAAGCTGGAATAAGAGCATTAATTGTGAAGTTTTCTATCTCTGGTAAAATCTCTAAAAGGTCCTTAGATTGAAGATCATCAGGCAGCATTTTGTGATACCAAGCAGCTGCGGCATAGTAGGGGAGATTGAGCGCTGAGGAAACCGGCCCACCAACACGAAGAGTTTTATAATCGGCTGGTGAAACCAAAATAACTCCATTGAGGTACATCCATTGATTTTGCTGTAAGGCCAACGAAAGCCCCATGACGCGCGTACCACCATAGCTCTCACCAATAATGTATTTTGGGGATTCCCAACGATTTTTTCGTGTTACAAAAGTGTTGATCCATCCAGATAGGTATGCAATATCTTCATTTATGCCAAAAAACTGACTGCGATCAGGCATTTCTCCATCTTGATTTGGCACCATGCGTGAATAGCCAGTATTAACAGGGTTAACAAATACGATATCGGCAACATCTAGAATTGAATTTGGATTACTTTTGAATCCGTAGGGTTGTACAGGGTATCCTTCGTCATCTACATTCAAAATCCTTGGACCGGTATATGCCATATGCATCCACACAGATGCCGATCCTGGCCCGCCATTGAATGAGATTATAAGGGGTCGAGAACTTCGATCTTTAATATTTTCTCTCCTATAATAGGTGTAAAATAGACTGGCGATTATAGTCCCCTCTTTATCCCATACAGGTTGTGTACCTGTTTCGGCAGTGTACGATATATTTACACCTTTTATTATAGTTTTATGTTGTGTGGTCACTGTGGTGTCCAACGGGATCTTAAGCTCTTGTGCAAAGCTCAAGCTTGCACATAAAAGCAATTGAATGATGACGCTTTTTCGCATGGTTTTATTTTTTATGAGCCTCTAAAATACAACAATGATTTGACTTCTGAATATTGGGTATATAAAGACTATTAAGTCTTATTTTTTATAAACTTATCAGTAGTGTTCGCTAGTATTTTAATCGCTTTTTCTTCTTCACTTTGGTGAACAAAAACTTCCTGATGCCCGGTTGTAGGGCCAAAACCTGCTAATCGCGCGGACTCTGTTTCATCCTTAATTACAGCAGTAATGCCACAATCTTCTAAATTTTTAGAGATCAACTGAACAATAATAAAACTACCAGCGTAAATCTTAACATATCCCATCTTTAAGTTTTTTAATGAAGATACAACAAAAATTAAGCCATTAAAAACATAAAAGTATTTGTGTTTTCTACTCTATTTTTTCATAGATACATTATAAATAATGTTTTATATTAGCTAAATAATCTCCGGTACTTGATGGCACTTTCAGCAAATAAACTCAACCTTTTTCTCGCATTTAACCTTCCCTCAGCTTTCTTATGTGGTGTGCGAGTTAAGCAGATTAATGCATTTGAGTGTCATGTAGGTGTTCGTCATAAATGGATCAATAAGAATCCGTTCAAATCAATGTTTTGGGCGGTACAAGGGATGGCCGCCGAATTGGCTACAGGCGCCCTTATAATTATGAAAATCAAGCAGTTAAATAAAAAAATATCTATGCTTGTTATAAAAAATGAAGCACAATTTACAAAAAAGGCCAAAGGCCGAATTATATTTCGTTGTACTCAAGGAATGGACATAGACAAAGTCCTTCAATCTGCAATTGAAAGCGGTGAGGGTCAGACCTTAACGCTAAAAGCTGAAGGACGAGACGAGGCAGGAGATGTTGTAGCTACATTCAACTTTCTTTGGAGTCTAAAAAGAAAGTTTTAATGTTAAATTTTTTTGAAGTCTTTGAATTTTAATTAATTTTAAAAAAAACTAAAACACTAGCCTATTAGAAAAACTACTTTAATTCCTAAATTTATTAATATGGCAAGAGCTATGTTTGAATACACAAAACGCATTCTTAGAAAAGTTAGTTTTGACCCTAATCTATTTTGTACAGAAGTAAAGAAAGCAATGCATTATTTACTCCCTCACGAGATTGAAGAACTTAAAGTATTTGTGGAATCCATGATCAAAAGTAACCCAGAGCTGAGTCGTTGTACCGTATATTTTGTTTAGCGTTCAGCTATAGGGCTGATAATTTCTACATCTTGAAATGCTATAGCCCCTCTTATGATTGCTGAGATGGCGCCGTGGATCGCATTAATTATTTGAATTTTTAATTCGTTTTTGCTGTAGATTAAACTGACCTCACGAGCTGGAGAGGGTGGGGCAAAGTAGTGTAAGTTTTTTTGTTCTTTTTCTTTCAAATCTAGCGTGTTCAAGTAGGGCAATAGGGTCATGCCCATGCCTTCGTTAGCTAATTTTACAAGCATTTCTATACTGCCGCTCTCGAGTTGAAATTTTTCATCATCAGCTTTATTTAATGTTTTGCACAGATTCAAAACGCCCTCTCTAAAGCAATGCCCATCCTCAAGCAATAACATATCGTTGGTATCCAAATCGGATACTTCAATAGTTTTCTTATTTTTTAACCTGTGGTTCGCCGGTATGTAGCCCACAAAAGGTTCATAAAATAATGCCCGCTCTTTGATGTTTTCTATTTTTAGTGGTGTGGCAGCAATAGCGGCATCCAAATGCCCATCATTTATGCGTTGAATGATTTCTTCGGTAGTGAGCTCCTCAATCTTTAATTTGACTTTTGGATATTTTTTAATAAAGGTTTTGAGAAACATAGGCAACAGTGTCGGCATCACGGTCGGAATGATGCCTAAACGAAATTCTCCACCTACAAATCCTTTTTCTTTATCGACAATATCATTTATGCGCTCGGCTTCAGCGACTATATTTTTGGCTTGTGCTACAATTTTACGTCCGACATTGGTAAGTTCGATGGGTTTTTTCCCTCGGTCAAATATTTGAACGTTCAATTGTTCTTCTAGCTTTTGTACTTGCATACTAAGGGTAGGTTGTGTCACAAAGCAATGTTGAGCAGCTTTAGTGAAGTTCTGATGCTCGGCTACTGCCAATACATAATGAAGTTGGGTGATGGTCATAAAATCGTTTTACACAAATTTATAAATTTTATCTATTAATCTTAAAATAAGTATAGATAAGTAGAGCCTGTTTAAAAGGTTCTATTTAGTTGCACGATGGGTAACTCCAAACTAATTTATGAAACCACGATCACGCATTAGGGCTTCGATCTGTGCATCACGGCCCCTAAATAAGCGGTAGGCCTCGGCTGGGTCTATAGCGTTGCGCGGTGCAAATAAGTATTTTACGAGCTTACTGGCCATATCTTCATCATAAAATCCGCCTTCGCTGTCTGTAAATGCTTCTGCGGCATCGGCTGTAAGTACGTCCGCCCACATATAGCCATAATAGGCCGTCGCGTAGCCCTCACCAGAAAATACATGGCCAAAGTGCGGCGTACGGTGGCGCATAGGCAATTCTTTGGGCATGTTTAAGGCCGCTAATGTTTCTTTTTCAAAATCCCCTACATCCATACCATCAGGATCGGCGAGGTGGAGTTTCATGTCCATAAGGGCAGAGGCCAGATATTCAGTAGTACCAAATCCTTGATTGAAGGTGCCTGCTTTTTTAATTTTTGCCACTAAGGCATCTGGAATTGCTTCTCCTGTTTTATAATGGACTAAATATTTTGAAATTACCTCATCTGTAGATAACCAGCGCTCCAGAAGTTGCGATTGGAATTCTGTGTAATCGCGCACTCCACCGTTGAGTGTTGGATATTTCACGTTTGAAGAAAAGAAGTGTAAGGCATGTCCAAATTCATGAAAAAAGGTTTCGGCATCATCCCAAGACACAAGAACTGCTTCGCCAGGTGCGGCTTTTATAAAGTTGGAATTATTGGAAGCCAAGACCGTCTTTTTTCCATCAAAAGTTGTATGACTTCTGTAGGTCGTTGCCCATGCACCAGATCGTTTTCCCGCACGAGCAAATGGATCCAAATACCAAAGTCCAATATGGGCTCCTGAGTCCAAGTCGGTAACCTCCCAAACTTTTACGTCTTCATGAAAAACAGGAACGCTTCCTTCTGGTACAGGGTCAAATTTGTAGTTAAACAATCGTCCAGCGACATAAAACATAGCTTCACGAAGTTTGTCTAATTGTAGGTATTGTTTCACTTCGTCGCTGTTTAAGTCATATTTAGCGACACGTACTTTTTCGGCATAGTAGCGGTAATCCCATGGCTCTATGGTAATGTTATCTCCCTTAGCGTCAGCGATGGCTTGCATGTCGGCCACTTCTTCTGCAACCCTAGCGATGGCCGATGGCCAAACTGCCTCCATCAAGTTCAAAGCATTTTCAGGAGTTTTAGCCATGCGGTCTTGTAATCGCCATTCGGCGTAATTTTTATGTCCGAGAAGTTCGACTCTTTCGCGGCGAAGTTTTAAGATTTCAGCGATGATTTCTTTGTTGTCATATTCGTCGTTGTTATCACCACGAGAATAGTAGTTGGTCCAAACTTGTTTGCGCAAATCTCTTTCGTTAGAGTAGGTCAAAAACGGATCCATAGAAGAACGCGTGTTGGTAATGGCGTATTTATCATCTTGACCATTGTCTTTGGCTATGGCTGCTGCCGATTTTATAAATCCATCTGAAAGTCCACCAAGTTGATCTTCGTTGAGATAAGTAACATAGTTTTCTTCGTCGTGCAGTACGTTATCCGAAAATTTATTGTAGAGTACAGATAATTCTTTATCGATTGCGGCATAACGTTCTTTTTTCTCGTTATCAAGAGCTGCACCACGCATGGCAAATCCTTTGTAAATAAGCTCTACGACGCGCTGTTGGTCGCTTTCCAAAGGGTTTTTTTGAGCGTTGTCATAAACGGTTTTAATGCGTTTAAATAGCGCTTCGTTTTGGTTTATTTTTGAAGAAAATTCAGATAATTTTGGTGCAAGGACAGCCTGAACTTCTCTAAATTCTGGGGAAGACATATTGCTGCTCAAAATTCCGTAGTACGAAAAAACACGATCTAAATATGCTCCAGAACGTTCCATAGCTTCAATAGTGTTTTCAAAAGTTGGTACGGCTTCATTATTGGCAATGGTTTCTATTTCTTTTAGGTTTTCTTCCATGCCGTATTCTACAGCCGATTGAATATCAGCAACTTCCATCTTGTCAAAAGCAGGTACACCTCCGTAGGGGCCTGTCCATTCTTGAATCAAAATATTGTCTTGGCTTGTTGTTGAATTAGTGCAACTTGTACTCAAAATAAGGATACAAACTAACAGCAAATAAGTAAAAGCAGTGGTTTTTTTTGTGTTCATGATGATTTGTTTTAATAAATTAAGAATTACAATTTATAAAAAAGGAATGAAATCTAATCGATGATTTCAATTTTCTTGATGTATATATTTGTTTGTGGCCAATCGCCCTTATCTGTAGGTACTGCTGCGATTTTATCAACCACTTCCATACCTTTAACTACTTTTCCGAAAACAGCATAATCTCCGTCAAGGTTGTGTGCTCCTCCACGTTGTTGAACAATAAAAAATTCAAAAGGTGAGGCCATCTTGTAGGGGTTCGCCACAGCACTGCTTGGCATGCTCACCATGCCTCGATCATGTTTGAAACCCTTTTTATGATCGTTTGGTAACAGATAGCGCCCTATTTTTTTGCGTTTGTTTAATGTTTGTTGATCATCGCTATTTCCTCCTTGGATGATATAATTATTGATTACCCTGTAAAATTGACTATTATCAAAATATTTTTTCTGTGTAAGGTATATGAAATTGGAGCGATGGAATTTTGTCGCTTCGAATAGTTTTATGTAAATATCCCCAAAATCTGTTGTGATGCGAACTTTATTTTCTTTGTGTTTTTTGTCGTATTCTAAGAAGAATTCCATTACATTATCATCAGTTAATAAAAAAGGGGTTGCTTTTATTTCCTCAGCTATTATTTTTTTGGTTTTCTTAGTAACGGCAGTTGGTTTGGACACTATATTATTCTTTTCAGATTTAGTATCTTGACAGCTACAAAAACAAATTAAAAGCAATAAACAATAGCGCATACAATAAACAGTGTTTTTTTGAATTCAGAAATATATGAGATTTGATGCATTTTCTAAAATTATATCCGCACTAAATTCTTTGCCACTTCCAGGTATTTCTGCACAGTTGATCATGGCGCCTCCTTTTAGAGCGGAATTATTAGAGCAAAATAAGCTATTAAGAAAGAATGCAAAGCCAGCTGCTGTTCTTGCATTGTTTTATCCAGATGATACAATGAATACTAAACTTGTGCTAATTGTACGCAAAACCAGTTCTGGGGTTCATTCAGCACAAGTGGGTTTTCCTGGAGGTAAACCTGAACTTTCAGACCAGAATTTAGAAGCAACCGCAGTTAGAGAAACCTGGGAAGAGATAGGGGTGTTAAAAGATCATATTAAATTGTTGTTTCCGTTAACTGAGCTTTACATTCCCCCGAGTAACTTCATTGTTTTTCCATTTGTTGGCTTTACAGACGCGACACCAGATTTTAAACTTCAGCCCTCCGAAGTAGAATCTATTATAGAAATTCCGTTGAACGATGTGTTGGATGATTCCAAAAGAATTTTTTCATTGGTTTCAACATCTTATGGCCCAAAAGTAAACGTACCTGCTTTTAATTTTGAAGGGCATATTGTTTGGGGTTCTACGGCTATGATTCTAATGGAATTAATCCATTTATTGAATTCAATTTTAAAAAAATAGCTTAGGTTTGCATTTCTATTTTGATTTTTTGCATGGGGTTATTCAAAAAAAATATTTTTGGGCAGTATCTTTTTATAAAAAAATGGATCATTCGCATTTTGGGTGTATTCAGCCATCAACGCTACCAAGGATTTAATGACCTACAAATTGAAGGATCAGAAATTTTACGCCAGATTCCTGAATCTAATGTTCTTTTTATTTCTAACCACCAAACTTATTTTGCTGACGTTGTCGCCATGTTTCATGTCTTTAATGCCTCCTTGAGTGGTCGAGATGATTCTATTAAAAATGTTGGTTATTTGTGGCATCCAAAGTTAAACCTCTACTATGTTGCTGCAAAAGAAACAATGAAATCAGGATTACTTCCCAAAATTTTAGCTTATGCAGGATCTATAAGTATTGAGCGTACTTGGAGATCATCAGGAAAAGATGTTAATCGACAGGTAAAGATGAGCGATATTTCTAACATTAAAAAAGCGCTAGATGATGGCTGGGTCATTACCTTTCCACAGGGCACTACAACTCCTTTTAAACCTATTCGAAAGGGTACAGCGCATATCATTAAACATTACAAGCCTATTGTTGTTCCCATTGTAATTGATGGGTTCAGACGCTCTTTTGACAAAAAAGGTATCCGTATTAAAAAGAAAAATATACTTCAATCAATGGAAATCAAAGCGCCATTAGCTATTGATTATGAAAATGAAACAATACCCCAGATTGTTGAAAAAATCGAATACGCTATTGAGCAGCATCCATCGTTTCTAAAAGTCATTCCACAAGAAGAATTGTTAGAAAATGAGCGTTTGAATAAAAAACGCGATTGGTAAAGCTTATTGCTCTAGTTCTTGAAGCACTTTATAATTCTTTTTTAAACGCTTGAGTAAAAGCCCATAAACAAGGTAATAAAAACCAAGTAAAATTCCAGTTAGCAGAACCATCATTAGTAGTGTTAGGATTGCTACAATACCATATAAGATGAAGTAATCTGCTGTTTCAGTAAATTTAGCAGTAATGAGCTTTAAATCAACATTATTACTAACTTCAATAATAATACCTATTATTATACTAATGTATAAAAAGATAAGATTAAATAAGACGTAATGTTTTACTGTTTTTCTAGTATTTAAAATATTTTTCATTAATAATTTTACTGAGTCCATACTGGATATTTTTTTGTAATTTTTGTAAAATGCTACAAAAAAGTATGCAAGAATTATATAGCCAGAGATTATTAAAGGCATGATGACGTGATCTATATCGTAGCCATCTAAGCGTTTTTGTACTTCACTATCTTTCACTAATAAACTAATGAAGGTCCAAAAACAAAATTCAATGATACTTAGTATAAAAATCCATTTTACGACAGAAGATGATTTTTTGTGCAATAGTCTATATATTTCCTTTTTTGATAGTTTAGGAAATTTTTGATTTTTTTGCCAATCCTTTTTTAATATTTCTAATTCGTCCATAATTAAGGATTTAATTGTGTTTTTAATTTTTTCTTAATTCTGTTCATTTTTACACGGGCATTTACCTCAGTAATGCCTATGATTTCACTTATATCCTTATAAGATTTATCTTCTAGGTATAAAAAAATAACAGCTTTATCTATATCATTGAATTGCTCTAGGGCAGCATAAATGGATTTGAGTTGTTGGTCTTGTGTATCGTCGTAGGTTTGTGTTTGAGGAATCTTGTAAGAAACATCATCAAAGCTATAACTTAGTATTTTGCGCTTTGATTTTCGATACAATGAAATTGCGGTGTTGATTCCAACCCGATACATCCAAGTGCTAAATTTTGAATCTCCACGGAATTTTGGGTAGGCTTTCCATAACTGAATGGTTATTTCTTGAAATAAATCTTTGTGCTCGGCATCACCATTTGAATACAAACGACAGATTTTATGAATTAAATTCTGATGTTTTTCAACTTGAGTTACAAATTCAATTTCAACGTTAGATTTCAAATAAATTTAAATTGGTTCAACAATTTGACGAAACTTTAATATAAATGTTACTGTTATTCATTTAAATTTTTGTGTTCGATGAGTTCACCAGCTTCAATTCTAAAGGGTAGTCTGTTTTGTAACGGCGGAAGTAGGCAGGTCGTGAATTCGGAGTAGCTGCAAGGTGGATTGTACAAATAGTTAAAGTCTAAATGAACTTTACCATCTGTTTCTGGCATAACCATATAAATATAGCGCCCACTTCCATAAGTTTCTTCACCGTTAGTTGCATCACCAACCATGATCCAACCCATGTCACCGACATCTAGCGTGTAGGTATTTTCTTTATATATAAATTGTACCTTTCCGATAAATTTCGCAACATCATCGACACCTAATTTTGAAGTAACTAGTTCAGATTTTGAGGTTTTGAAATACTTGAAATCTGCATCAAATATAAATGATGAATTGGGCTCAAAAACAGCGAAGCTTTTAAACGCTTGTATTGCAGGGTTTTCCTTGTCCCAGACGCGTAAATATAACGAACCTGAGCGTGTAATTATTCGCCATTTAAGATTTTTATAATATAAAACTTTTGAGTCGCCCAAAGAATCTAATGTTAGCGATTGATGTTGAACTTCATCATTAGATTCGTTCAAAACACTAACTTCATTAAAAGATTCAAAAGTAAAGGTATTGCCGTCCCATTGAAATATACCTATTTTATGTTTGATGTCGTCTTTGTAAGTAGTAACCATTCTTTTTGAATCAAGGCCAAAACTAGTACCCTTTGTGTCCAATTTAAATAGACCACAAAGTTCAAGATATTTTACTCTACGCTGGTCACGCTCATGTCGACTATTCTCAAAATTTTCGTAATAAGCTTTGTTTAGTACTGATTGACTCTTTTTTGGCTTGCAATTCAAAAATAAAGTAATAAATAAAAGTGCGTAAGCAAGTATGTTTTTCATCTGGTCTTATTTTTTTGGCATCGGTCCTCTTAAATGTATGATTAATCCATCTAAAAAATTACGTAGAAATTGATCGCCACAAGGCATGAATTTTGCATGATTTTCATTTCTAAAGAGCGCGTTAATTTCGCCTTTTGTTACCTTGAAATCTTTCAGTGCACATATTTTAATAATATCTTCATCCCTTAGTTTGTGTGCGACTCTTAGTTTCTTAAAAATGTCATTATTGCTTAGGCCCATAGTGTTAGGTTATTGTTGCTCATCTATTCTGTTATCGTCAAAAGCTGAAGGTAGTAATTTTGGAATGAATTTAATAAAAAGGGGTAATAAAACCGCTCCACCTGGAAGCATGAAAATGGCTAAACTTGGAATTGATTTTAATACATCGAGGAGCTGCTCCTGCATTTTATCTACTTCTTCTTCTGTCATATCACGCACAGTAGATTGAGAGAGCAAAACGACTAGTTCTTTACTTTCTTTGAGTTCTTGATACAGTTTTTTACTGTTTCTTGAAATTAATTTTTTAACTAAAGAGCTGGAGTTGTCGTAGAAGCGTTTAGCCATATTTTTGGTGCTTAATAGCGCTACGTCATTTTTATGGTTTAAATAAAAATCGTTAACAGATGAAAGAGCATCATTGATCTGAAAACTACTAAGATTAAATTTTTCCTTAAGCCGATCAAAAAACTCTTTTTCACCCTTATCAATTTTATAGTCGCTCCATGTAGCCATACACGCTAAATCTAGTAGGTATAAGCGTTCCTGTAGTGTATGGTTTTTAGCGTCAAGCGCCTCTAAGTTAGCCCCTTTTTTATAGGATGTTCGAAGAGATGATTTTAGCAATCGGATTAAACTCTCGTCGTATTCATTTTTTTTAGATTTAGCATTCAATGCCTCAGAGACTACGGTTACGATTGAGTTTTCTAAGCCTTCCAAAAACGCTAATGTTCGATTTGATTGGTTAAGGTACACCCTAAACGCTAAAACATCCATAAATAGTAATGCATTTGTTGCGAAGTAATTGAAGTTTTTTGTGATGATGTTATTGTCTATTTGAATGCGTTTATGTATAACTTGTTCTACATCCTCTCCAAAAATATCACTTATAATACTCGTTTTATAAAAGCCTATGTTCTTATAAAATAATTTAAGTAGAGTGGTGAACGATGTTGGTTCACTTGTAGTTGATTTGTACACATTGTGAAGTGCAAGGATGAGATTTATTTTACACCGTTCCTCTTGAGTAAAATCTTTGTTTTCATATTGAGGCAGTGCGACACATACATTGCTACCATAGATGAATCCAGCTAGTTTAAGTTTAGGATAAATCGTCTCTAATACATCTTCATCACTGAAACCTTTATCGACTGTAGTTAAAAGTTTATTTAGCCAACCTTTTGCTGATGGATTCATATTGGGGTGTTAGGTTTAAAACAATAACTATTTAATTATTCCTGCACAACTTACTCTGCTGCCAGCTGCACCAGATGGCTGCGATATAAAATCATCTACTCCTTGATGCACTATAATTCCTTTACCTAAAATATCTTTTGTTTCATCCCCACAACCAATACACCATTCATCGGTAGCAAATTCGATAGTCGTAAACTTTTCATCATTTACCATGAAATTTCCTATATCACCTTTGTGGTACCCAGTATCGGCCCCCCATTTTCCATGCGGTTGTGCTGTAGGGTTCCAATGGCCACCGGCAGACGTTCCATCAGCTGCGGAACAGTCGCTTTTTTCATGAATATGAATGGCATGCATCCCCTTGCTTAGTCCAGTAACTTTAGCAGTCATCTTGACCACATTTCCCGATTGAATAAATTTAATTTTTCCACTGACATTGCTTTCGTTCTTTGCATTTAGTAGAACAGCCACTTTTTGTACTTCAATTTTGTCAATTTTTGGAGTCTTGTTTTCATTTGTGCTCATCGAGTTTTCCGTTTCTTTTTTGTATTTACATGAAAAAAAAAACAGAACTGTGATGGCGGTAATCAATATTGTTCTCATCTTTATTTTTTTTATAAAGTTAAATAAAATTAGTATTCGTATTTCCTTAAATGATTAATTTATTCTTCCAATCTAATTACTTTAACAGCTTTAAAAGGGGAGAGGTTAATTTTCTCACTTTGTTTTTGGAATTTATCCCAGTCGGTTTCAAAAAATAAGTTAACTTGATTAAGTGCTTTATTTAAAGCTGATTTTGCATTTTCAATTAGTGTTTGTTCTGTACTAGTGACTCCATTTTGACGAGAACTCACATAGTAATTTGCTGTGCCTAACCGCTCTAAAACCGATACATTTGGATCGGATGTAATGCCTTGACGTTCATCTACCTTACCAAAAAAGAGTACTAATAGTTCTTCAATTCTACCTTTAATCTCTTCCGTCTCTTCTATTTCTTGTGTAAATCCTTTTTCATCGGTTTCTTTTAATGATTTTATAAACGTTTCTGCAATTTTTTTACTTTGCAGCAATTGTTTTGTAGCTTCTTTTGCCTTAGAAAGGTACGATTCTAAGCGTTTTAATGTTAGATAAATAGCTCTCTGAGCTTCGTCGTTAACGTCTAGTCTGGGGTCGTTTTCTACTCTAATAGATGTCTCGGAGCTTAAGTTCCCATAATTCAATACAGCTTTGTATGTTCCTTTTAGAACGCGTGTTCCCGAAGGTTCTCTTTTTGTTTTTGTAGTGGATTTTGAAGGATATTCAACTCCTTTTTCGTCCAAATACCATGTCCAATATTTAATACCATTTTCCTTAGGTACCTTTTGTTTTAAAGTCCGTATAAGTCGTTCTTGATCAAAAATTTGAAGTTTTAGTGTATCCCATTGTACCACAGTATCTCTTTCTTCTTCAGACTTTGAATTGAAGTAATAAGCAAAACGTGCTCCATAACCCCTATTGGTTCCATGATACAGGGCGTCCCCACCAAAACGACTTCCTGTAGGCTGTTGATAGGCAGCCATGTAAGCTGTTGGAGGTTCAAAAAGTTTTATATTATCTTTAGTAACTTTAGTATTTTTGGCAAATTCTCTCAAAGGTCGGATATCATCCAATATCCAAGCTGCACGTCCAAATGTTCCAATAATTAAATCGTCTTCTCTTGGGTGAATCACTAAATCTTTTACTGAAACAGTTGGAAAACCATTAGTCCATTTGGTCCATTCATTTCCTGCATCTATAGAGATGTACAGTCCATCATCTGTGCCTAAAAACATCAAATTTGGTTCTTTTTCATCTTCGACAATGCAAAGCGTATAACTTTCTGTGTCATCTTTGTCTACGATACGTTTCCATGTTTTACCATAATTAGTAGTTCGGTAAGCATAGGGTGTGTAATTGAATCTTCTATAATCATTAGCCACCAATAATGCTTCACCTTTTTTAGTTTTGGACGCTTTGATTTGGGTGATCCAACTGCCTTTAGGGAGATCTTTAATATTCTTAGTAACTTCAATCCAATCGCTTCCACCATCTCTGGTGTAATGAATACGGCCGTCATCAGTTCCAATCCAGAGCATATTCTTTTCCACTAGTGAGGGCTCTATAACTAAAATTGTACAGTGATTTTCAGCACCTGTGGCATCCATAGTTAGTCCTCCACTTTCATGTTGTCTTAGTTTTTCCGGGTCATTTGTTGTTAAATCGGGTGAAATAATACTCCATGTTTCGCCTTTATCTGTTGACTTATGAACAAACTGGCTTCCGAAGTAAAGCGTACTCTTGTCCACAGGATCAATGTTAATGGCTGCATTCCAGTTGAATCTTAAGTTGATGTCGGGGTTGGGGTGGGTTGGTCGAACAGTATAATTGTTGCCCGTTTTCCAATCGTAGCGACTGACAAACCCCTGCTGACTCATAGACCATCCATAGCGTGAATTGTCTGGGTCTGGAACAACATCAAAGCCATCTCCAAAGCTAATTTCTTGCCAATAGGAGTTACGAATCCCTTGATCGCGCCAAACATAAGCCGGTCCACGCCAAGAGCCGTTATCTTGCATTCCACCATAAACATTGTAAGGAATTTCGTCATCAACACTGATATGATAAAATTGAGCAACTGGCAAGTTACCAATAAAACGCCAGGTACTGCCTCCGTCTTTGGTGATGTTTAATCCTCCATCATTACCATCAATCATAAAATTTCCATTTTCGGGATGAATCCACCATGCATGATGGTCAGGGTGAACCCCGTTAGATACACCATAGGCTGGCATCAGTTGTTTGAAACTTTTACCACCATCTTCACTTACGTTTACATAGGTGAAGATTGAATAAATTCTATTTTCATTTTTTGGGTCTACATATAAGTCAGCATAATAAAACGGGCGATTACCAATTTCATCCATATTTTCACTAACTTTTTCCCATTTATGCCCCCCATCTATACTTTTGTAAAGTCCATTCTTTTTCGCTTCAACCAAAGCATAAACGATTTGAGGCTTATTCGACGCAATTGCTAAACCAATACGTCCTAAATCTCCTTCAGGCAACCCGTCTTGAGGGCTAATTTTTTTCCAGTTTTCTCCACCATCATAAGTGATATGGATACCAGATCCTTCTCCACCAGAATTAAAGAACCAGGGTTCTCTCTTGTGTTCCCAGAGTGCGGCGATTAATTTGTTAGGGTTATTTGGATCCATAACTAAGTCTGCAACTCCAGTTTTATTATTTGTAAACAGTATTTTCTGCCAAGTTTTGCCTCCATCTGTTGTTTTGAACACTCCTCTTTCAGGGTGTTCACCCCATGGTGAGCCGATAGCACCTACATAAACTATGTTAGGATTGATAGGATCTATCAAGACACGATGGATATGGCGGGTGTTTTCTAAGCCCATAGATGACCATGTTTTCCCGCCATCTAAACTTTTATAAATTCCATAACCTCCATTCAAGCTATTTCTAGGATTTCCTTCACCTGTGCCAACCCAGATCACATCAGGATTGGATTGCTGCACAGCTACAGCGCCAACAGATGCTGTGATTTGATTGTCAAAAATAGGAGTCCACTTAATACCTCCCGATGTTGATTTCCATAAACCTCCAGAAGCTGTTCCTGCATAAATTATATCTGGATTCGAAAGCACAACATCTATTGATGTTACACGACCAGACATACCGCCAGGACCTATATTTCTAGGATTCATATTTTTGACTAAATCCATGGAAAATTCTTGTGAATAACCAATAATTGACATCAAAATAAAAAGTAATTTTAGTGCAGTTTTCATAATTTATTTTTTCAATATTTTTGTTGTAATGTAGTAGTCCTCGTCAATGGAAATTGTTGATGAATTTATGGCTTTAGTTTGCCAACTTACAGTAGGGTTTAGCCATTGCCATTGCTTATTTGATTCAAATTCTATAGGGATCTCAAATCCTTCAACAACATTAGTCCAGCGGTAATGAAGAAGGTTTTTATCAATATAATACTCTAGGGTTGGAATACGTACATCCCGTAAATATTGATTAAAAAATGAATGTAAATCCAAATCTATTTCATCTGACAAAAAAGATTCAATTTGTTGAGTTGTTACCGTTTGGTGGTGAAATTTGGTATTCATTTTCCTTAGAATACCACGCCATTTTTCGTCATTTTTAGTAAATTGTCTAATCATGTGAATCATATTTGCTCCTTTGTAATACATATCAGATGAACCCTCCGCATTGACATTGTAGTTTCCAATAATAGGTCGGTCATTTCGAATCCTTTTTCGCGTGCCAATAACGTATTCTGAAGAAGCCTCTTTGCCATAGTAATAGTCCAAAAATAAATTTTCAGAATATGCAGTAAAGCCTTCATGAATCCACATGTCAGCAATGTCTTTATTGGTAATATTATTGGCAAACCACTCGTGTCCTGATTCATGAATTATAATAAAATCAAATTTTAATCCCCAGCCTGTTTCGGATAAATCTCTTCCCAAATAGCCATTCTTGTAGTGATTACCGTAAGTCACAGAACTTTGGTGTTCCATACCTAAATACGGAACTTCCACCAATTTATAGCTGTCTTCATAAAAAGGGTAGGGGCCAAACCAATATTCAAAAGCTTTCATCATCTTTGGGGCATCTAAAAACTGTTTTTTAGCTTTATTTAAATTGTCTTTTAGAACAAAATAATGCATATCTAAATTCCCTTCCTCACCATTGTATATTTCAGAAAAATCGACATAATCTCCAATATTTATATTTACTCCGTAATTATTAATTGGATTAGATACAAACCATGTGTAAGAGGCTGTTTTTTCATTCTTAGTGACTTTTCTCAATCGTCCATTGCCCACAGCTTTAAGATGTTTTGGAACAGTAATTTTCATTTGAAGGCTATCCACTTCGTCATACATGTGGTCTTTGTTTGGCCACCAAACACTAGCACCTATCCCTTGGCAAGAAGTGGCTATAAAGTCGTTTCCATTATAATCTTTTTTCCATGAAAAGCCTCCGTCCCAAGGAGCGTTTATAGCTTCTTTTGGCTGACCTTCAAAGTGTAATATGATTTGCTCTATTTTTTTTATATTTTGCTTTTTTTCCAGTTGAATAAAATGTGCATTCCCATTGTGATTGATTGAAAGTTCGACCTCATCTTGAACGGCTTTAATGAGTTTCATTGGCGGTTGCAAGTCGATCTGCATTATATTGTTAGGACTTACAACTTTATAATGAATTGTATTTGTACCGCGTATGGATTTTGCTTTTGGTTGTACCGTGACATCAAGATCGTAGTAAACCAAATCCCACCAAATGCGCTCTGGAGTGATTGAGCCTCTCAGCGTGTCTTGAGCGCTGTAATTTTGTGCCCTACTTTGTACATAAGTATTGAGCAAAAAAAAGAATATAAATATTTGGGTGCGTCTCATGAGTGTTTACTGCCTACAGGTTCAGGAATAATCCTATCAAATATAGCTTTATTTTTCCAATTTCTCACATATAGAAAACGCCTTCACAAGAGTGAAAGCGCTTTCATCTAACCAACTAACTGCGCAAGCTTTAAAAGCAGTACGCATTCTCTTTATTTACCTGTTCTGCAATGCTGTTTCTTAACTCAGCAACATTAGGGTAATTTGTGTATTTTGTAAATCGTTTTAATCCCATCAGCATCATGCGTTGCTCATCGCCTTCAGCAAATGAAATAATTCCACTTTTTGCACTTTTTGAAATAACCTCAACAGCGTTGTACAAATAAAGTTGACTCATTTCGATTTGATGTTTTTGTTCCTCAGCACTAGAACGTAAAATATTTTTCTCTGTTCTGAGTATGGCAGATTCAGCCATATAGATTTCAATCAAAATATCGGCTGCGTGTAACATCAGCTGTTGATGCTCTTCAATCTTGGGGCCATATTTTTGAATACCTGCTCCAGCCACCATTAAAAATATTTTTTTCAGGTTTTTAATTATGGCTTTTTCTTGAGATAGAGGAGCGCTATAATCAGGTGTGTCAAAAGAAGGTATTCCCATCAACTCTTCTTGAACTTTCATGGCGGGGCCTAATAAATCAACATGACCTTTCATTGCTTTTTTGATTAACATTCCAATACAAATCATTCTGTTTATTTCATTGGTTCCTTCATAAATTCTAGCTATTCTTGCATCACGCCAAGCAGCTTCCATGGGTGTGTCTTCTGAAAAACCCATTCCTCCAAAAATTTGGATACCCTCGTCAGCGCAATTTTGAACATCTTCAGAAACGGCGACTTTGAGCAATGAACATTCTATAGCATATTCCTCAACTCCTTTTAGCTCTGCCTCTTGATGAGTATTACCCTTTTCAATTCGCAATGCGATTCGGTCCTCTATATCTTTTGCAGCTCTATAGCTCGCGGATTCTCCGACATAAGTGTTGGTGGTCATTTCAGCTAGCTTATATTTGATTGCTCCAAATTCGGCAATTGGAGTTTTAAATTGTTTACGCGCATTGGCGTATACTATAGCTTCATTTGTAATTCTTCGCTGAGAATCCAAACAAGCAGCAGCTAATTTAATACGGCCAATATTTAAAGCATTCATTGCTATTTTGAATCCGTTCTGACGTTCAGAAAGCATATTATCTACCGGGACTTTTGTCTCGTTAAAAAATACTTGGCGTGTTGATGAAGCTCTTATGCCGAGTTTGTGCTCTTCTTCACCCAAAGTAATACCATTTGACGCATCGTTTTCCACAATAAATCCTGTAATGTTTTTATCATCTTCTATTCGAGCAAAAACTATAAATAGATTACAAAACCCAGCATTTGATATCCACATTTTTTGGCCTGTTATACTGAAGTATTTTCCATCTTTAGATAAGGTTGCTGTAGTTTTTCCTGAATTAGCATCGCTTCCCGCTCCTGGTTCAGTAAGGCAGTAGGCTCCAAACCATTCACCAGAGGCTAATTTTGGCACATATTTTTGTTTTTGTTCTTCAGTTCCGTAAAGGGTGATTGGCATTGTTCCAATTCCTGTGTGTGCACCAAATGCAGTACTAAAAGAACCTGTCCCACTTGAAATATATTCACAAACAAGCATAGTCGATACAAAATCCATACCCAAACCACCATAGTCTTCAGGAACTGCTACCCCAAGAAATCCCATTTCACCTGCTTTGCGCATGACTTCTTCAGTGAGTGCATAATCTTTGGCTTCAAACCGATCGCGATGTGCAATGATTTCACGTTCATTGAATTCTTTAACGGCTTCTTTCATCATGACCTGCTCTTCCGAAAAATCTTCTGGCGTAAATACACTGTTACAATGACTTTCCTTGACAAGAAATTGTCCTCCTCTTAATAGTTCATGTTTTTCCATAATTAACTTAATTTGAGTTTAAAGTACCGCTGTTCAATATCATTTTTATATTCTGAACTGCTCAATACTTCAATGCTGTTATTTTAAAAATTCAAAGATTCCACAGGCACCTTGTCCAGTACCTACACACATTGTAACTGCGCCATATTTTGACTGCATGTTTTGCCTTCTCATTTCGTCAAAAAGTTGTACAGATAGTTTAGCACCTGTACAGCCTAAAGGATGCCCTAAAGCTATTGCTCCTCCATTAACATTGATGAGTTCTGGATTCAACCCCAACTCTCTAATCACTGCTAATGATTGAGAGGCAAAGGCCTCGTTGAGTTCAATGAGTTCTAAGTCCGTTTGCATTAATCCAGCTTGTTTTAAGGCTTTTGGTATTGCTTTTACGGGACCAATACCCATAATCCTTGGCTCTACTCCAGCCACTGCGTAACTGACCAGTCGGGCGATAGGCTCTAAATTTAATTCTTTTACCAGATCTTCGCTCATAACCATAACAAAAGCTGCGCCATCACTCATCTGGGAGGAGTTTCCTGCAGTTACGCTACCTCCTTGAGCAAATACTGCGCGCAATTTAGCTAAGGCTTTTAGACTAGTGCCTTTTCTTGGCCCCTCATCCTTTGTTACAGTGTACTTCTTGCTTGCTCGTTTTCCATTTTGGTTTATATAATTTTCTTCGACCTCTATAGGCACAATTTGATCCTGAAATCGGTCTTCAGCCTGTGCTTTTAATGCTTTCATATGAGAATTGAAAGCAAATTCATCTTGATCTTCTCTTGAAATATTAAACTCATTAGCAACTGCTTCGGCTGTATTGCCCATTCCCCAATAATAGTTCTCATGACCAGCGTTGATAGTGTTGTAATTTAGTTCAGGTTTGAATCCCGTCATTGGAACTGAACTCATGCTTTCAGCTCCTCCAGCAATAATACAATTGGCCATTCCAGCTTGAATCTTTGCTGTGGCCATTCCTATGGTTTCAATTCCTGAAGAACAAAATCTATTTACTGTTACGCCCGGCACATCTACGCTATTTAGTCCTATTAGTGATATAAAACGTGCCATATTAAGTCCCTGTGCTCCCTCAGGCATGGCATTTCCAACTATAACATCATCGATACGAGAAACGTCTAAGTTTGGTAATTCTTTCATCATGTGCTGAATAGTTTCAGCGCCGAGTTCATCCGCTCTTTTGAAACGAAATAAACCCTTTGGTGCTTTTCCAACGGCTGTTCTGTATGCTTTTACTATATATGCTTGTTTCATTTTATTAGTTTCTAAGGGGTTTACCAGTTTTTAACATGTGCTGTATTCGTTCCAATGTTTTACGCTCTGTACAAAGGCTTAAAAATGCTTCGCGTTCTATATCTAGTAAATATTGCTCACTAACCAAACTCGGCTCAGACAAATCTCCGCCAGCCATTACATAGGCTAGTTTATTTGCGATTTTTTTATCGTGGGCACTTATATAATTACTTGCTTGCATAGAATCTGTCCCAACTAAAAATATTCCAAGGGCTTGTTTTCCAAGAACTTTAATGTCTTTTCGTTTAACAGGTTTTGTGTAGCCTTGATTAGCAAGAAGTTTTGCTTGTGCTTTTGCTACAGCAATTTGTTGGGCTTTATTAACCACGACCACATCTTTTCCTTTTTGGAGAATGCCCAAATCAAAAGCTTCATAGGCTGATGTTGCTACTTTTGCCATCCCAATCGTTAGAAAATACTCTTGTAGTATATTGAGTTCTACATCATCTTTACGAAATGAGTCTGATGCACGCATGGCCATTTCTTTTGAGCCACCACCACCTGGAATAACACCAACCCCAAATTCGACCAAACCAATATAAGTTTCTGCAGCCGCAACCACTTTGTCGGCGTGTAAAGACAACTCACAACCGCCACCCAATGTCATTCCATGTGGTGCAGCAATTGTTGGGATAGAGGAGTAGCGCATACGCATCATAGTATCCTGAAAGTATTTGATCGCCATATTAAGCTCATCGTATTCTTGCTCCACGGCCATCATAAAAATCATACCGATGTTAGCCCCAACTGAAAAATTAGCTCCTTGATTACCAATCACTAAGCCTTCAAAATTCTGTTCTGCTAAATCTACAGCTTTGTTTAGTCCAGCTAAAACATCACCGCCTATAGTATTCATTTTTGATCTGAATTCGCAATTCAGGATACCATCACCTAAATCTTCAATAACCACTCCAGAATTTTTAAAGACCTCTTTTGATTTTCTAATATTATCCAAAACAATAAATGCATCTTGTCCTGGTATTTCAACTTGTTTGTTATGTTCAATTGAATAGGCTAGAGTTGCACCATTTTGGACAGTGTAAAAAGAGTTTGACCCCGAATCCAGCATATTAAAAACCCATTGTGATGGTTTTTGGCCTTCAGCGTTCATGATTTCAATTCCTTTTTGGACTCCAATGGCATCCCATATTTGAAAAGGACCATGCTCCCATCCAAATCCAGCTTTCATAGCGTTATCTATTTTGTATAAATCGTCTGATATTTCCGGAATTCTATTTGATACATAAGCAAACATGGCGGCAAAGTTTTTCCTATAAAAATCACCTGCTTTATCTTTCCCCTTAACTAAAATACTAAATCGGTCTATGACATTATCAATCGTTTTTGTAAGTTCTAAAGTTGCGAATTTTGCAGGTTTTTTATCACGATACTCTAGAGTTTCTAAATCTAAAACGGTAATTTTTTTACCTTCCTTTTTGTAGAAACCTTGTCCTGATTTACTGCCTAACCAGTTGTTTTTCATCATTTTAGATATAAAATCTGGCAGTTGGAACAAGTGGTGAGCTTCATCTTTAGGGCAGTTTTCAAATATCCCATTTGCAACGTGAACTAGAGTGTCGAGTCCAACTACATCAACAGTTCTAAAGGTAGCAGATTTTGGGCGTCCGATTACTGGTCCGGTGAGTTTATCAATTTCTTCTACACTAAGTCCCAACTCCTTAACCTGGTGAAATAAACTTTGTATTCCAAAAATTCCAATTCTATTTCCAATAAATGCAGGAGTATCTTTAGCCACAACAGATGTTTTTCCTAAAAACTTTGATCCGTATTCATTCAAAAAAGTTAAAACAGAAGAATCCGTTTTGGGTCCAGGAATTATTTCAAAAAGGTTGAGATATCGTGCAGGATTGAAAAAGTGAGTTCCACAAAAGTGTTCTTGAAAGTCAGCACTACGTCCTTCGCTCATGAATTTTATTGGAATTCCAGATGTATTTGATGTAATTAAGGTGCCAGGAGTTCGGTGTTTTTCAAGCATTTCAAACACTTGCTTTTTGATGTCTAGGCGTTCCACTACTACTTCCATGATCCAATCTGCATCTTTGATCCTCGCAATATCATCTTCAGTATTTCCAGTTGTGATGCGTTGTGCAAATTTTTGACTGTAAATAGGTGAGGGTTTTGATTTTAGTGCAGTTTTCAATGCATCATTTACTAAGCGATTTCTAACGAGTTTATCCTCAAGAGTTAAACCGAGCGCTTTTTCATTATCATTCAGTGCATTTGGAATTATATCCAACAGTAGGACCTCAACGCCAATGTTTGCAAAATGACATGCAATTCCACTGCCCATAATACCAGATCCTATGATGGCAATTTTATTAATTCTTCTTTTTTTCATATGAGTTTTGGGTATTAAAATATTTTTTTAGTTTGAATCATATCTAATATTTTTTCTGAAACATCATAAAATTCATTCAATTTATCACTGCCTATTTCATGTTTTACTTTGTCGTTAAAAGTGAATACGCGTTGGCGCGAACTCTCTCTTTTCTCTAAGCCTTTGGCTGTTAGATTTATCAATACGCCACGGCCATCTACACTGGTAGACAAGCGAACAACGAGTTCGCGCTCTTCTAGAGT